>JAQCGA010000555.1 GCA_027619145.1 bacterium
GGCCAATGATGCCGCCGCCTGCAATGATGATGCGATCCCTGTCCATTCCACCACCCCCAAAAAAGCCGCTCTTCGATGGTCTCGAAAAGCGGCGGCCGCTCCAAATGATCGACTCCCTTCGCCGGCATAACCCGGATCAGGTTCAAAGGGTATGATCTCAGCTCGCCGAACGAGCACCCCCGCTATGGAGTAAAGATACCGGTTTGATCGGTTTCGGTCAAGGAATTGTATGGGAAGGTTGAATCTGGCCCGCTCTCGAATTCTGCGGGCGCCCGCAGAATTCCCGGTTACGAATACGGTACGAGGCGTTTGAACCAGCTATAGAGCGGGTCTTTGAGTTCGCGCATGTGCGCTTCCATGCGGTTTAGAAGGTCGGTCCGCACGGTTTTGTATGTGGGGTTATGGTACTGGTTGTGCAATTGGTACGGATCTTTTTCCAGATCGTAGAGTTCGCCGGTGTCGCTGGCGTTGAAGGTGAGTTGATGGGTGCGGGTGCGGACCATGCGCTGGTTGGCCACGGTAAAGTGGCGTTCGAAGACACAGTACACATCGTCTCTGTCATCGGGCATGTTTTGGCCGAGCATGGCGGGCAGAAAGGAGCGACCGTCCAGGGTTTCGGGAATTTCTGCACCGGCGATGTCCAGGACGGAGGAGGTGATTTCGTGGAGGTAGACGAAGTCGTCGCTTACGCTGCCGGGGGTGTCGCATTGGGGGTGACGGACGACGAGGGGGATGCGGTAGATTTCGTCGTACATGAATTCGCCTTTTTCAATGAGCCGGTGGGCACCCATGCAGTCTCCGTGGTCTGCGGTGAAGACGACTACGGTATTGTCGGCCAGGCCCAGGCGGTCCAGGGCTGAGAGGATGCGGCCGACCATGTCGTCGATGAGGGTGCAGTGCCCGTAGTACCGGGCGGTGATTTCCTGGAAGCCTTTCCAGCCATAAGGACCCAGGCCCCACATGTGTTCGATGTGACGCTGGACGTGGGGTTTTCCTTCGAAGGTTTCGCAGTAGCTGGGGTGTTCGGGAATGTCTGCCGGGTTGTACATGGAGAAATAGGGTTCGGGTACGAGGCAGGGGGTGTGGGGGCCCCAGAAGTTGGTCCAGAGGAAGAAGGGGTTGTTTTGCTCGGCAAGTTCTTCCATGACACGGACGGTTTCTGAGGCGACGAAGGCTTCGATGCAGGAGTCCACGGGTCCGTTGTGCAGGGCGAACATTTCCTGGGTGTTGCAGTTGGGGTTGGCACCTACAAAACGTTTTTCTACGGTGGGCTTGAAGTCGTTTTCCTGGAGGTAGACTTCGTACGGATTGGGCTGGTTTTTGGGCGGGGAGTTATAGGTATTGCCGGGCAGGACGTTGCTGGCAGGCCAGGCGTAGCCGAGGAAGTCTTTGCCAATAAATCCCAGATCGGTGGGGGCTTTTTCTTCGTCCACGTGCCATTTTCCGGCATATCCACAGGCATAGCCGGCGTCTTCGAGGTAGTGGTTGATGCCGCGTATCCCTTCTTTGATGCAGAGGCCATTGCCGGTTACGCCGTGTTTGTGCGGGTAGAGGCCGGTGTAGAAGGAGGCGCGGGCAGGCGAGCAGATGGCGGTGGGTGTAAAAGCGGCATCGAAGCGTACGCCCCGGCGGGCGAGTTCGTCAATGTAAGGGGTCTTGCAGAGGGGGTTGAGGCCATAGGCGCTGATGGTGTCCAGGCGCTGCTGGTCTGTCATGAGGACCAGGACGTTGGGTTTGGATGAGGGCATGGCGGCTCCTGGGGCGAAAAGTCAAAGGCGGGTCACGCAAAGGCGCAAAGACGCAAAGGGGAACCCGGAGGACGGGTTGAGGTTTTTCGTAGGGGCGGCCCCCTGTGGCCGCCCGGCCTTTGGGTAGGTTAAAAGGTTGTGCAAAAGCGCAAAGGGAGAAGCAATTGTGGAGCTTATGATAATAAGAATCGAAAAAAAAGGCAAAAAGGAAACACCTGGCTTTCAGGTTCCGATAACAGACAAGACGGGGTGTCGTTCTGCTTGACTTCACCGGAGGATTGATTCATCATGCAGGAGTTGATGAATGGTGCATATTCTTTGTTCACTTTTGGGGGAGGAACGTACTGTGGCGGATTTGAAATTGACATTGCATGCCGGGCCGCATCGGCGGGTGTTTTGCCCGGTTTCGACGGTGGTGGAAGCGCCGGAAGGTGTTTCCGAGGCAACGCTGAAGGTGGCGGGAAAAGAGGTTCCCTGCCAGGCTCGACGGGTGGAAGACGGACTGCATTTGAGCTGGATTCTGGAAGACCTGGCCGCAGAAGAGACGGTGGCGTGTGAGGTGACGTTTGGAAAGAGTTCGACAGAAGGTGGGGTTGCGCTTGCGGAGTCTGGGGGAGAAGTGGAGGTGTCCATTGGTGGGGAACATTTTACAAGTTATCGGTTTGGTTCGGATCTGGCGCGGCCGCATTTGTATCCCATTATTGGACCGTATGGAGATGGAGTGACACGCAGGTTGATCCAGGAAGAGGAAGGGGATCATCACCACCATCGGTCCATCTGGATTGCTCACGGAGAGGTGAACGGGTTTAATAACTGGGCGGAGAATGAAGGGCACGGGCGCACAGTGCATCAGGCATTTGAGGCGCTGGAGAGTGGACCTGTGCTGGGCCGGATTGTGGCGAAGAGCGCCTGGGTGGGCACAGAGGGTTGGGTGAGCCCGCATCGGGGCAACGAACTTGTAGAAGAGCGGGCCGAATGGACGATTTACAATACACCGTCTGAGATGCGGATGATCGATTTGCACCTGACGTTGACGGCGTTGAAGATGGATGTGTTGTTTGGAGATACGAAGGAGGGTGGCTTGGCGTCTGTGCGGGTGGTAGAGACGATGGATGTGCGCGCCGGTCAGGGGGGGAAGATTGAAAATGGGATTGGCGGGATGAACGAAGACGAGACGTGGGGCAAGCGGGCACCCTGGTGCGATTATTCTGGCCCTGTCAATGGAAAGCGAGTGGGAATTTCGATTATGGACCATCCGGATTCTTTCCGGCATCCTACGTACTGGCACGTACGCAATTATGGGCTGATGACGGCCAATCCGTTCGGGCTGTCCCATTATTATAACGATCCAGAGCGGAGAGGATGGCACGTGCTTTCGCCGGGGGAATCGCTGGTGGGGATTTATCGGTTTTACGTGCACAAAGGCGATGCGTCCGAAGGCCAGGTTGGAGAACGGTATCACGATTTCGCGCATCCGCCGAAGGTAGAGGTGGCGTAGGGCGGTTGTTGAGGCGCACAAGCGTGCGCCTGCTTTTCGTTTGATGTTTGTATTGTGTACTGAAAAGAGGAGCTGGTGTCGGAATCTCCTGAAGTCAGACTTGGCGAGTTATTGAAAGCACGTGGATGGACGCTTTCTGTGGCGGAGACCACGGCGGGTGGACTCATTTGCGCCCGGATTGTAGGCATTCCGGGGAGTTCGGCTTATTTTGATCGGGGTGTTGTGGCGTATAGCAAGGGGGCCAAGGTGGGGATGCTGGCGGTG
>JAQCGA010000556.1 GCA_027619145.1 bacterium
TTTGCGGATGAAGGGCTTTCGATTCCACTGGTGACCACGCCGGGAGATTTTGTGACGCCGGATGTGGAGTACGCCGAGCGGCTGTATGCAGCCTGCGGGAAGTCCGGGGTAAAGCATATTAAGTTGGGATACTGGCACTGGAAGCCAGAAATGGATTACTGGACAGAAGTGGATAAGGTGCGGGGATATCTGGAGGGGTTTGAGAAGCTGTCTGAGAAGCATGGAGTACAGACGGTTGTTCACAACCATTCGGGGCTTTCGATGGGATTGAATTCCTGTGCGGCGATGAATGTGGTGAAAGGGTTTAATCCGAAGCACATTGGAATCTTCGCAGATCCGGGACACCTTTCTCTGTGTGGTGAACCGATTGAGATGGCGCTGGATATTGTGAAGGAATACCTGTCTGTGATGGCGTTTAAGGATCTGGTGTGGCAACAGAATTTTCAGGATGGACGGTTCGTGCGGCGAGCCCGGGTGGTTCGTTTGGGACATGGGTACGGGGACTGGCCGGCGCTGTTGCGGACGATTGATCGGGTGAAATTTGACGGGGTGGTGAGCTTCCACAGTGAATACAGTGGGGAGCCGGTTGAAACGGTGATTGATCTGGCCCGATCAGATGTGCGATTCGTTACTGCATTGCAGGCGGGTGCGTAAGGCATTGTTTGTGATACATCAAAAAACGGGCGATCCGGCATAGCGGGTCGCCCGTTTTCTTGTTGGGTGGGATCGGGTTATTCTATTGGGGATTTCAGTTCTGTAATTTTGGCTACAAAGTCATCAAACGAGTATCGGTCGCTGTTGTTTTTACCTACGTAGCGGAAGACTTCTTTTCCATCCGGGCCCAGCAGGATCAGGGCAGGGTAGTGGACGGTCTGGCCGTGGAATTCGTATCCGAAGGGGATGCCGAATTGTTTTGCGAGGTTCGCATCTGGATCCTGGTAGATCACAGGAAGCTGGAATGTGCTGTCCTGTTCAACGAATTTTCCGTTGAGCCGTACACTCCATGCGCGGATTTCTTCTTCGGTATCCGGTTTCAGGAAAATTTGGATCGCGTCTGGCACTTCGGAGGCCCGGCTGCTATACGTATGGGTGTGGCGAATGCAGTAGGGGCAGGCCGTTTTGAGAAGAAAGTGAAGGGCAACGTATTTCCCACGTGCCTCAGAGAGTTTGAACGTACCAACCCCATCGGCCTGGCGAACAGTGAAGTCTGCGGGCGGTTGTTCTTCGGAAGTGGAGGTTCTGGGTGCGAAGAACAGAAGTGCTACCAGAGATAAGATCAGGTAAAAATGTGTGGAAGCTTTCTTCACGGAAGGTCTCCTTGCGGACGGGTGGAGTTGGGAAGGGGCATCCATTTATGCATACCGGAAAGGTTCTGGTATGTTTTCGAGAGGTGTGCCAGTTGCTACTTTTCTGGCAATTCCTTTGACCATGGTCATCTGTATGTCAAAGTGATTGTTGAAGACAACAACGTTCGCATCTTGCCCCGGCAGGAGGAATCCTTTCTGGTGCTGGAGGCCCAGGACGCGGGCAGGGTTGCAGGCAGCCATCCGGAGTGCATCTTCCAGGGAGGTGCCCCATTGGGCCAGGTTCTGGACGCCCCGGATCATGGTCAGGGCGGAGCCGGCCATGACGTCATCCGATTTTCTACGGAATACGCCGTCCAGATAGACTTCTTCCCGGTTGGCCATCAAGATACCCTCGGTTTGCCCGGTGGGTCGCAGCGCATCTGTGACCAGCACGATGTTGTTGATGGGTTTTTCGCGCATCAGAAGTTGCAAAATGGCGGGGTGTACATGGATGCCATCTGCAATGATTTCGCAGGTGACATCTCGATGGATCAAAATGGCTCCCACCACGCCGGGATCTCGATGGTGTAACCTGCGCATGGCGTTAAAGAAGTGGGTGGCGTGCAGAATGCCTGCCTGCATGCCTTCGAGCATGTTTTCGTACGCAGCATCAGAGTGGCCTGCAGAGAGTATAATACCGCGCTTGGTACAGTAGAGCGCAAGGTCTCGCATGTTTTTTAGCTCTGGGGCAACGGTCATCATGGAGATGCGGTCCCCTGCGATCTGGCAGAATTTTTTCATGAGATCCAGGTCTACTGCTTTGAAGTATTGTACTTTTTGAACACCGGCCTGGGCGGGGGAGATGAACGGTCCTTCCAGGTGGAGGCCGAGGATTTCTGCTCCTTGTTCGTGGCCCATGGCCTGAACGCCTGCCTGGATACACTGGAGGTGGTCTTCGTCTGCCTGGGGGTAAATGGTAGGACAGAAGCTTGTAACGCCATATTCGAGAAGCGCTTTTGACATCTGAAGGATGGATTCGGGGCTTGCGTCCGAGGTGCCGAATCCGTGCAGGCCGTGGATGTGCGTATCCATGAAACCGGGTGCGATGTGTGCACCTTCAACGTCGATGACCACGGCGTTGGGCGGCAGCGTTTTTTTCTTGAACCGTTCCTGGCTTACCACGTCGTCAATTTGTCCGTCTGTGATGATGACGGCGCCCTGTGCAAGGGTGGTGATGCCTGTGAAGATGTTTCCGTTGCTGAGGCAAATCGTACTCATGAATTCCTCTTTACGGCGCTCCAGAAAACGCCATATCGCCATAGCGTGCAGGATTGTCCGGGCTTCCGTAGGTGACGGACCAGGTCCAGCGCCGGAGACCTGTCGTACGGAGGATCTGGGCCAGGTTGAAACGGATGGGCCGGAGTTCAGAAGGTGTAAGGCCAAAGGCTGCCAGAGGGATGGCACACTCTACGGTCAGTTTGCCGGGTGTTCGGCCTGCTGCAGCCTGCCACCTGGGATCCCAGTTGGGGTTCTCGCCGTGTCGATCCAGAACAACACCCAGAGGATTTACTGAAAATACATATGGGATTTGGCCGTCTGGTGAAAGGGTCCATTCGATTTGGCAGTCCTGCAAGATGCTGGCTTCATCTCGGGTTTGGATGGCGGCCTGGAGGGTGTCCGGGAAGTCACAGGTAAGGGCCAGGTATAGATGGGTGGTGTCGTGGGCAACCCAGGCTATCATGTTGTGCGGCGCGGATTCAGAAAGTGAGTCTGTAGAAAACGCATCCAGTTGTGTTGCGCGGGTCCATTCTTCAGATACTATGCGGCCATCGATATCCGGGGAGGTTGGCATCCAGGCGCAAACGGTTTCTCGGCGTTCCAGGTAGGGCGCTCCCAGAGCCTCCAGGGCCAGGAAGCTGGCGCGTTTGAGCGGGCCGTCTTTTTGTTGGCGAAACAGGTGTTCCAGATCCGAGATGGCTCTTCTGTCCCCAATCCAACCCACGGGTTCGAGGGCGCCAGGGGTTCCTGTCTGAGCGGCATTCAGGAGGGCCTGGATGACCCTGTAGTTTCGGTTGCCCAGTTCCACCAATTTGTCCATCGCTGCTGCTGCAACTGCCGGATGGTTCGAGCTTGAATCCGTAATGAGACGACCGGTGAGGCGGGCATTGTAGAGTTCTGGGGTGAATGCACGCATGAGGGAAGCGCGCACGGCCGAGGAGGGAT
>JAQCGA010000557.1 GCA_027619145.1 bacterium
TTCTTCTCTAGAAATTTCATTGCGGAACACAGCAATAAAATTCCCGTGTGGGATCACGTGCAAATCCTCAGTCCGGTAAAACAGCTTCCGCGCCACATCTGCAGCATAGGCACAATGTGCAATCACCGCATGGGCAATCCGCGAGGTCATCAAACGGGCAACGTGGTCAATATTCGGAAATGGCCGCTCGTGCGGATACCGGTTGTGCAAGGTCCACACAATCCGATATCCCAACCGTCGGGCCAGGTGCAGGTTCTCAGAAAACACATGGAGTCGCTCAACAGTCTGATCCAACTCTGGACAGCGGTAGAACCAGTGCAACCAGTTCAAATGAAGCACATCGAACTCGCTCCGGTTCTCCTCCAGCCACTCTGCGCGAAGCCGGTAATCTCCCAACTCCAAATGAATATCTTGAGCTTCCAGAGCCCTGGCCAGCAAGCCCGCATAAGGATTGCATTTGTGCTCCAGCGTAAGGCCACCCGCACCTGCTTCCCAGAAGAAAAATGCCCGCACCAAAACTCCTTTCGTTCAGAGAACCTGGCCTGCTTTACACAGACAAACATCAACCCGGTCCGCAAGGTCCACGATCGCATAATAGCCCTGCCTGGCAGGACCGCAGTTTACAACTGTTGTCTTCCCATGCAGAACCTGGCCCCGAGCCTCATATGCCCTCGCAACCTATGACTTGCGGTTTCCGAAGTTGCCCCAGGGTCACTGGTCTACAACGGACCCGTCCTCGTGGAGCCGGGTTGTCAGAGAACGTTCACGGAATGGAAATTTCTCCATTGCATCCTCCGCCAATTCTACGCCAATGCCCGGTACATCTGGCACCCGCAAAAACCCATTTTCCAAAGAGAGTACACCCTTTACAATATCTACCTTGGGAGATTCTCCTTCTCCCTTCGGGTACTCTTGTAGCGCAAAATTGGGAATACATGCCGCAAGTTGTACGCAGGCCGCCGTACTTACCGGACTCAGCGGATTATGCGGAACAACCCCCACGTGGTGCGCCTCTGCCAGGGCAGCAATCTTTTTACAATGCGTGATCCCACCGGCCAAACAAACATCCGGACGCACAAACTGAACTGCGTTGCGCGCCAGCAACATCTGAAACTCGTATATGGTGTGCAACCGTTCGCCTGTTGCAATAGGAATAGCAATCTTCTGCGCCACCTCGGCCATCGCATCGAAGTTGTCCGGGCGAATTGGATCTTCCATAAACATGGGCCGGTAAGGTTCAATCCCACGACCCAGACTTATGGCCTCTGCCGGTTCCAGCCTCCGGTGGATTTCAATGCACAAATCCACATCGTCCCCAACCGCATCTCTGTAGGCCGCTACCGTGTCAATGGCGTCGTGAATCTTGCTCGCATGAGTTTTAAAATACGTTCGATCCCGGTTCTCATCCAAAAACGGCGTCAGATGCCCCACCGCTGTAAACCCGGCCTCTTTTGCGCGCACACACCCCTGCACCAACTCCTCTTTTGTACGCCCAAAAACATGGCCATATACCCGCGCTTTTTCTCTGCACTTCCCGCCCAGAAGCTGATACACCGGCACCCCAAAAAACTTGCCAGCAATATCCCACAGGGCAATGTCGATTGCGCTAATGGCCCCCATAATTGCCGCACCGCGAAAATGGCTGCACCGGTACATATACTGCCAGTGGTGCTCCATCCGCAAGGGATCCTGACCCATCAAATATCTTCGAAATGTCCGAACCGCCTCGCCGGATGCTTCCAGAAACCCCCAGGCTCCAGACTCCCCAAGGCCCACAAGCCCCTCGTCTGTGTGGACCTGAACAAACAGATAGCGATCCACAGGCATAACCTTTACATCCGTGATCTTCATGTCCGGTCCTCCCGGGTGGGTTCCATGTGGACAATAATATCCCGAATTTGCGGCATGGAAGCCATAACCCAATCCTTAACATCGTGGCCCAATTTATGTGCTTCTGTCACGGTCATTGTCCCGGGTACTTCCAGGTGGATGTCGATCAGGTAGTGCATTCCGGTCTTGCGGCCCATCACCTGCTCTACATCCACGATGCCTGGAAAATGCTTTGCCAGCGAACGTATATTTCCCAACAGTTCTTCCGGCGGCATTCGGTCCAACAGTTCACTACTGGCAGTCCGAATGGTATAAGCCGCCGCCAGCACCATCAGCGTGCCCACGACAATGGCAGCCACATCGTCTGCCGAAGCCCAGGCTGGCCCACCCACCCAGATGGCACCCGTGCCCACCAGTACACACGCGGTGGCTGCCACATCTGCTTTGTGGTTCAACGCATCAGCAGCCAGCGCAGAACTCCCCAACCGCACTGCAGTGCGGTTCTGAAATTGATACATATAAATTTTGACCACAATCGCAAACACAGCGACCACACAGACCAGCAACGACGGTGGAGAATGCACATCCGGCAAACGGCGGACCCCCGCCACAATGATACCAGCACCCGTACACAGTACAACAATCGAGATCAGGCGCGAAATCTCCTGTTCAAATTTTCCGTGCCCATACGCGTGTTCCGAGTCCGGTGGCCTTCGAGCAATTTGCATCCCCAGATAAAGCGCAATCGATACACCAATATCAGTAAGGTTGTTTAGCCCGTCCGCAACCAGAGCAAAGGACCGCCCCAGGCCTCCAACACCCAGTTTGGTCACGCACAACACCCCGTTCAAAATCAACATGAGCCGGGCAGCCTTTCTGGCAACCGCATAAGACTCGCTCACCCGCATACGCTTTCCTTCCACAAGTTGCCAGAACCTTGCACCCAGGGCCTGAACCTACCTGAAATGAATTCCGTAGCGTTTGAGCAAACGTTGAAATGAGGACCGGTGCATCCCGGCACGGCGAGCTGCTTTAGAAACGTTTCCATCACACTCGCCCAGCATCCGAGAGAGATAGTCGCGCTCGAATAGCTCCAGAACCCCCTTCTTCGCATCTGCAAACGTCAGATTGGCATCCAGTCCAATAGGTGCCTGTGTTGCCTCGCGCAACCTCGTGGGTAAATCCGCAGGGATAATCACCTTCGAATCGGTCAACCAGTACCCCCGCTCTATCACATTTTGCATCTCCCGTACGTTCCCCGGCCATGAATACCGCTGGAGCAAATCCATGGCTTCTGCAGAAACATGCGCCACGTCTCCTTTGTTCTCTCGGTTCAGGGCTGCCAGAAAATGCTCCGCCAGCAACGGGATATCTTCAGGACGTTCCCGCAGCGGCGGGAGCGTGATCGTAATCACGTTGAGCCGATAATACAGATCGCTGCGGAACCTGCCTTCTTCCACCAGCTTCTCCAAGCGGTCGTTGGTTGCCGAAATCACCCGAATGTTAATGGAGATCAATTCCTGCCCACCCACACGCCGAAGCTCGCGCTCTTGCAGTACCCGCAGCAACTTTACCTGGAGTGCCGGGCTCAGGCTGGAAATCTCATCCAAAAAAACGGTTCCACCCTGTGCGGTTTCCAGCAACCCAAGTTTGCGGGAATCCGCGCCGGTGAAGGCACC
>JAQCGA010000009.1 GCA_027619145.1 bacterium
CTCTACGCCCGCTCCTCCAGACTCACCATGGGCCACTTCCCCCTCGCCCTCTTCTCCCTCCTCCTCTTTCCCCTTACCGCCAACCCCCTCATCAAACGCCTCGGATGGGCCCCCCTCTCCCCCCAGGAACTCCTGGTCGTCGTCTCCATGGGCCTCGTAGGAGCCGTCATGCCCGTGGACGGAATCGTAGGCTACCTGCTCGGAATCATCTCCAGCTTCTACTACTTCGCCACACCCGAAAACCAGTGGGCCTCCTACCTCCACCCCCATCTGCCCGGGTGGCTTGTCCCCCGAGGAAGCCCCGCCATTTGGCAACAATTTTTCGAAGGAACCGGCCTTGAGCGGGGCATTCCCTGGGAAATGTGGGCCATCCCCCTCTTCTGGTGGGCCATCCTCATCGGTGCCATCCTGTGGGTATCCGCCTGCCTCATGGTCATCATGCGCAAACAATGGACAGAAAACGAACGCCTCGTCTATCCCCTTGCAGCCGTCGCCATAGAAATGGTAGGCGGTTCCCGGCAAGGCATGGGATTCCGTGCCGTCTGGACCAACCGCCTCTTCTGGATCGGCCTCTCCGCAGCACTGATCCCCTTCACCCTCGAAATCCTCTCCTGGGTCTTCCCCACCTTCCCCTTGGGCCAGATCTTCCCCTACTTCCGTGGCTTCGAACTCTTCAAAGGCGCACGTGCATTCGTCATCAACCCCTTCCACTTCTACTCCATGGGATTCGCATTCCTCGCACCCGTCGAAGTCCAATTCAGCGTGTGGTTCTTCTACCTCCTCATCGTCCTCGAAGGCGGCATCTTTGACCGGCTCGGATATACCATCAGCGCAACCGGCAGCGACGCCTTCAGCACCCGCCCACCCGCCATTGGCTGGCAGGGCTACGGTGCCATCGTATTCATCGTCCTCTGGTCCTGCTGGACAGGGCGAGGCCACCTCAAAGACGTCTTCCGAAAAGCCTTCAAACATGCACCAGACGTAGACGACAGCCAGGAAATGATGTCCTATCGTACCGCAGTATGGGGTGCCATCCTGGGCATTCTCATCATGGGCGGATGGTTGTGGAAATCCGGAATGGAACTACCAGCCGTTGTACTCTACATCCTATCCTCCCTGTTCCTCTACATCGGCCTGGCGCGAATCGTCGTAGAAGGCGGCCTGCCCTATACCTGGGGGCCAATTAGCCCACAGGTATTCACATTCAACGTCCTGGGAACCAGCACCCTCTCCGGAGCCACCGTCACCTCGCTCCTGCTCTCCTACAGCCTCATCAATTACCTCCGCGGCCTCTTCATGCCCGTAATGGCCCACGTGGCCCGCCTGGCAGACCTCTTGCCCCAAAACCGCCGACGCCTGCTCCCGGTACTCGCCGTAGCCGCGGCCGTCGGCCTCATCTTCAGCCTCTTCTACACCCTCAACCTCGCCTATACCCACGGCGCATACAACACCTACGGGTTTCCTCCTTTCTTTGGAGGAAATCCCAAAGCCATTTTCTCTAACACCCTCAGCAAAGTTCGCAACCCATTCAGAACAGACTGGAACCGGATCATGTTCATGGGCATTGGCGCAGGTGCCATGGGCATCCTCAGCATCCTCCGCAGCCGAATCCTCTGGTGGCGCTTAAGCCCCATCGGCTTCGCCACAGCCAGCATGATCAACACCAACTTCCTGGTCGTACCCTTCTTTCTCGCCTGGGTCGTAAAATCCACCGTACTCTCCCTGGGCGGCGTACAACTCTACCGAAAAACCCTCACCCTATTCATTGGCCTTCTCGTCGGCTACACCGTAGGCGTAAGCCTGTGCTCCGTAGTCGATATGGTGTTCTACCCCCAGCAGGGACATGTGGTACATACCTGGTAAACCAAGGAGCAATCGAATATGAAATCGGAACAAATCACACCCCTGCACCAAGCAGCGGCCGAACTGCTACTCGCCTGGGCACGTGCCGCAGCACCTCATTATGGACCCACCGGCAGCATGGGCCTGGACCTGCTGGACTTCCCCACCGCAGAAGGCCCCTCCTACTACAACCAGTTCGCCCACTACGCCTACCTCCTCCTCTCAGAAGGCGTGGTCCCAGGAGCAACGGACGAAGAACGAACCCGCTTCCGAGAAATCGCCCTGAAAAATCTTCAATACATCCTCAGCATCACCGATGCAGAATTCCATACCCCACACTATTCTCGCGGAAGAGACTGGGGCCGCATGGTTGGAGAATGGTCAAATTTTTTTCAACTCCGATCCCTGCAACTCATGGAAACGTTCGACGTCGGTAACGAAGATCTACGAAACCAGATCTCCCGAACCGTGCACGGTGCCGTAGAACAGCTCGTCACCCGGTTTCAATCCCGCTTCAAAGATGCCCCCATCCAATTTCCGGGCAACCACGCCACCTGGCATGGACTCCTCTTTTTCGAAGCCGGACAATATTTCAAACAGACAGCCTGGGTAGACTTCGCCCACGATTTTTTTGCGCGATACATCCTTCCTACCCAACGTCCAAACGGCGTCTGGCCCGAAGGCGAAGGCATCGTCGTCAACTACTCCATGGTCACTGCCCAGGCCGTCTCCCTCTACGCCGAAGCCGCCTCCTCAAAAGAAGCCCAGGAAAGCATGGGACGTGCCCTGGGCTTCTTCAACTTCTTCAGTTTTCCAGACGGCTCCAGCAGCGTTGCCTGCGATTGCCGGATGCGGTACCACGCACGCCCAATGGTCTTTCTCCCACCCGGATTTCTACAATCCACCGCAGGTCGGCAACTCTGCCTCGAACGCATTCAAGGATACATCCGAAGCCTGCAAGAGGAAAAAATCAAAGACAACGGTGCGCAAGGTCTGGCCTTTTACGCCGCCTCCGCACATGCAATTTTTGAATGGACTCACGCCGAGAACACCCTGACCGAAATTTCCCCCGAAGACGTACCCGCAGGCCGGATCTCCCAGGACAGTTGGACGACCTTCTCGAGCTGGCAACTCATCCCGGAACTACCCAACCGATTTATCCTGGACACCCAGAACTTTATCGAACTCTATCACAAAGAAAGCGGATACCTGCTGGGGGCTGGCAACAGCAAATACATGCCCCGGTTCTCCACCCTCCGGCGCACCAGCAACGGACGCAACTACATCCCCGATCATGCTGAGTGTACAGAACGAACATCCACCAAAGTCATCACCGTATACACCTTCGACAAAGACCGCATCCAGATCACTCTATCCGTCGAAGACAACACCTGCCAGATCGGATTCTTACTCCTCGAACAACACTCCGACGCCACCTACGAAGCCGGACTCATGCTCCCCTTCAAACCCGGAGAAACGATTGACCTTGGTGGTGTACCCACAGACATCGCACCCCTCAAATTAATCCGTCACACCTTCGGCCCAAACGGATTCTCCTGGCGCAACCGCCCTTTCCGCGTACCCGAAGGCGCAACCCTGGACTACCCCCTGGTTCCACACAACCCCTACACACAACACGGACTCCCCGCAGAGGACGATTATACTGGCCGCTTAAGTTTCCCAATCGAAAAAACCGAGAAACTGGTTATCATTACATAAAGCGATCCGAGTCCGGAAAGACCACTTTCCAGAAAATCCAGAAAGGAACCCATAAATGTCACACCCCAAACCATCTGCCACCCCGCTGGAAATGGAACTCTGGCCCGGTCCCGTTCCCAAAGACATTGGCATAGAAGGCCAGGAAAAAACCCACATCCATAACTCTCGCTTTGAAGGCGTAGGACAAACCCTGCTCCTCACCAACGTCACCCGCCCGGCTATCAAAGTCTATCTCCCCTCACCCGAGACAAACACCGGCACCGCCATGATCATCTGCCCCGGCGGCGGGTACTGGGACCTCTTCTGGGATCTCGAAGGCGAAGAAGTTGCCGCCTGGCTCCTCTCCCAGGGCATGGCCGCCATCATCCTCAAATACAGAGTCCCACGCCGCCCCGGTGAAGAAAAAAAGGTACCCGCACCCGGCCCGCTCCTGGACGCCCAGCGCGCCGTCAGCACAGTCCGCAGCCACGCCACCGAATGGCGCATCAACCCCGACCGCATCGGCATGGTAGGCTTTTCCGCTGGCGGCCACCTCTGTCTGGCAACCGCCACCAGTTTCCACGAACGCGGTTATCCTCAAATCGACAATACCGATACCATAAGCTGCCGTCCAAACTTCGCCGTCCTTTGCTACTCCGGCTACCTCAAACACAAAGACCGCGACGAAATCGCCGACGGTCTCCATATTCCCTCTGACACTCCACCCATCTTCCTCACCCACGCCAGCGACGACACCGAATCCGACGTGGCCCACAGCGCCATCATGTACCTGGCCTTACAACGAGCCAAAATTCCGGCCGAACTCCACATCTACGCATCTGGAGAACACGACTTCGGCGTACGCCAGAACGGCAATCTCCCTGCCAGTTGGCCAAACCTGTGCCTCAACTGGTTACGCAGCAACAACCTCCTCCCAGAACCTCTGGGCTGAACCGCAACACCGTCTCTCCCGTTATGAGGACAAAATGGAAGTTGCAGTAATTGGCGGTGGAGCCGCCGGGTTTTTCTCAGCAATCACAGTAAAAGAAAACTATCCAGACGCCAGCGTCATCATCTTTGAAAAATCCAAAAAACTCCTGACCAAAGTAAAAATATCAGGTGGTGGAAGATGCAATGTCACCAACGGTTGCACATCCATAGACGAACTATCCGAAGCCTATCCCAGAGGTGGAAAAGCGCTCAAAAAAGCCTTCTGGATCTTCAACACCAGCCATGCAATTCAGTGGTTCGAATCCAGAGAGGTCCCTCTGATCACGCAGGACGACAACCGTGTCTTCCCGGCATCTCAAACCTCACAAAGCATCATCGACTGTTTTCTAAACCAGGCAAAAAAACAAAAAATTCAAATCGAACTGGACAAAGGAATTAAAGCTATTCATCCCATTGAAAATCAATTGAAGTTGGACTTCACCGACAAAAACATTCCCCCCAGAACCTTTGACAAAGTCATTGCCGCACCCGGCGGATCGCCAAAAAGAAAAGGCCTCGAATGGCTTGAAAAATTAAATCACAAAATCGAAAACCCTGTCCCCTCCTTATTCACATTCAATATGCCCGCTGAACCCATTACCAGGCTGATGGGCATCGTCGCAGAAAACACGTCCATAAGCATACCGGGTACAAAACTCAAATCCGAAGGCCCCCTGCTCATCACACACTGGGGCATGAGTGGACCTGCAATCCTGAAACTGTCGGCCTTTGGAGCAAGACAACTGAGCGAAAAAGGATATGAATTCAATATCCGGGTTAATTGGGCAAACGTACAAAACAACGACCTCGTAAGCGATCAACTCAGAAGCATCTCAGACGAACATACAAACAAACTCTTACCAAACATCAGACCCTATTCCTTATCCAACAGATTATGGCGTTACTTGCTTCAAAAAAGCGACCTGCCAGAAAATAAAAAATGGGGAGAACTCGGAAAAAAGGGAATCAACAAACTGGTAAACATTTTAACCAATGACATGTACTCCGTAAAAGGCAAAACAACCTTCAAAGAAGAATTCGTGACCTGCGGAGGAATCAGCCTCGAAAGCATCGACCTCCGGACAATGCAATCGAAAGCCTGCAAGAACCTGTATTTCGCCGGAGAAATCATGGATATTGACGGGCTTACCGGAGGCTATAATTTTCAGGCCGCCTGGACAACCGCATTTATCGCTGGCAAACTGAATGGACCATGACACACAATTCGATTCTCTTGATACCTGCCATATCTGTTTACGATCTTAAATATTCCACATTGCCAGGAAAACCTAATGCAAGAACCTCAAAAGAAATTCAAAAAGCCCTCCAGCAGACACCAGCCCAAAGGGCTTTCTATTCTCTACGAAGATCGCGATATTCTCGTTGTAGACAAGGTCCACGGTCTCCTAACCATCGGCACAGATAAAATCAGGGAAAACACAGCGTATTATCTTTTAACCGACTACGTACGAAAAGGAAATCAGAAATCCAGAAACCGAATCTTTATCGTCCATCGCCTGGACAGAGACACCTCCGGTGTCATCGTTTTTGCAAAAAGCGACCAGGCCAAACGGTATCTCCAGGACCAGTGGCAGGAGTTTAAGAAAAAGTACTATGCCGTCGTACACGGAACGCTCCTGGTGAAAGAGGACATCATCACTTCGTATCTTGCAGAAAATCGAATTCACCGAATGTATTCGGTTTCGAACCCTGAGAAAGGGAAACTTGCAAAAACCGGATACAAAGTCCTGAAAGAATCGAGCAAATACAGCCTTCTGGAGATAGACCTCCTCACCGGCAGGAAAAATCAGATCCGGGTTCATCTTTCAGAACAGGGACACCCTGTAGCCGGAGACAAAATGTATGGGGAAAAGAAAAAAGGCGTGAACAGATTAACTCTTCATGCCGCTTCTCTCACGATCCGCCATCCCCATACAAAAGAAGAAATGACCTTTGAAACAAAGATCCCTCCGTATTTTGAATCGCTCCTGAATAGCTAAACGGGATCAATGACGCTGAGGAATACCTATGCCCCGCAAGATTACAGTTGCCACCACATCCCTCCGCTCAGGTGGAGGATTTGAAAAAAACCTGGTTGCTGCAGAACAGCTCTTGATACAGGCGGCCTCGGTCAAACCGGACATCGTCTGTCTTCCAGAACTCTTCACACAAATCGGCATGCCCACAGAAGAATGGCCAGAAACCGCCGAACCAATTTCCGGGCCAACCATCGAGCGCATCGGTGCCCTGGCCAAACGCTTCAACACGTACGTGGTCTGCCCCATCCTGGAACGCAAGCAGGACCGGATCTACAACGCCGGTGTCCTTCTGGACCGTCAAGGCCAACCCGCTGGCGTCTACCACAAAGTCCATCCCACAATCCCGGAACTCGAAGTTGGCGTAACACCGGGCAAGCAGAGCCAGGTCTTCGACACAGATTTTGGGCGCATCAGCATCCTCATCTGCTTCGACGCCATGTTTCCAGACCGCTGGCGCGATGCAAAATCGCTCGGGGCCGAAATCGTATTCTGGCCGTCCGCGTACGAAGGTGGGTTACCGCTCCAGTCCCGGGCCAGCGACTTCGAGTACTACGTCGTAGCCTCAACCCCGCTTCGAAACTGCCAGATCCTCGACATCACCGGATACCCCATTGCCAGCACCGGCTACTACACCAGCATTGCCTCTGCCCGGATCGACCTCGAAAAAAGACTCTTCTCAACCGACTATAACATGGCACACTACCACGCGATCCTGGCCAAATACGGCCAGCGGGTAACCATCCACGTGCTCTCATCCGAAGGTGCATTCACACTCGAATCCAACGATCCGGCGGTCACCGTGGCCGACATCGTTCAGGAATTCCAATTGGAAACGCAACAAGACTATTTTGCCAGAAACACAGCACAACAGGACGCAGCCAGAAAAGCGTAATCTACAAGAACCCCGTCAGACAAACAGCCGAAGGATGTGAATCTATGGAAATGGACGCATTCCTCCAGAAGAACCGGGATACAATTATCGAAATCGCAACAAAACATGGCGTACAATCGATTCGCGTCTTTGGGTCGCATGCCAAAGGCATCAGCCGCCAGGAAAACGACCTCGACCTCCTCGTAACCCCTGAACCCGGCCGCACATCTCTCGATCTGACTGCCATCAAACAGAACCTTGAAAACGCACTCGAATGCAGGGTAGAAGTCGTAACAGAAACCTCTCTCAACCCGTACATCCGCGCTCGAATTCTGAATGAGGCCATTGCATTATAAAAGAGGAGACACTTCATGAAAGCAATCATGGTCATGTTCGACTCCCTGAACCGGCACTTCCTTCCGCCGTACGGATGCGACTGGACCCACGCGCCCAACTTCAAACGCCTGGCCGAACGCACCGTAACTTTCGACCGTTCGTACGTCTGCTCAATGCCCTGTATGCCCGCACGCAGAGACCTCCACACCGGTCGCCCAAATTTCCTACACCGCTCCTGGGGGCCACTCGAACCGTTTGACGACTCGGTTCCGAAAATGCTGGACACCCATGGTGTAAATGCGCATTTATTGACCGACCACCAGCACTACTGGGAGACGGGCGGGGCCACCTATCACACGCAATACACCACGTGGGAATTCTTTCGGGGCCAGGAAGGCGACGTCTGGAAAGGACAGGTCGCCCCCGAACCAGCCACAAATGCCTATGGACGAAACGCCGCAGACGGATGGCCCAGCGAACAGGACCGCGTAAACCGGAAATTCATGCGCTCTGAAGAAAATCAACCGCAATACAAAACATTTGCCGCAGGAATGGATTTTATCCAGCGCAACCACACAGACGACAACTGGTTTCTACAAATCGAAACCTTCGACCCACACGAACCGTTTTTCTCACAACGCAAATACAAAGACCTCTATTCGGAACACTATGCCGACTACCAGGGACCAACCTGGGACTGGCCGCCCTATGCACCGGTAAATGAATCGCGCGAACTCATTGACCACATGAAGTATGAATACGCCTCCCTACTCAGCATGTGCGATTCAAAGCTGGGCGACATCCTGGACACAATGGATGAATTTGAAATGTGGGACGACACCATGCTCATCATCTGGACGGACCACGGATTCCTCTTAAGCGAGCACGACTGCTGGGCAAAAGTCTGGATGCCATTTTACGAAGAAGTCGCACACACACCTTTCTTTGTCTGGGACCCCCGCAGCAAGAAACGTGGCGAGCGCCGAAATGCCCTCGTCCAACCGGCCATCGACCTGGGTCCAACGCTCCTTTCCTTTTTCGGACTGGAACCCACGTCCCATATGCTGGGAAAAGATCTGGCTGAAACCGTGGCCTCAGATGCACCGGTTCGAGAAGCATCCATCTTTGGCCTGCACGGCGGTCAGATCAATGTAACGGACGGACGCTACGTTTACATGCGGGCACCTGCTCAAGAAGACAATCAACCCCTCTACAACTACACCCTGATGCCCACTCACATGCGCACAATGTTTTCGGTTGAAGAATTACAAGAAGGAATAGAACTGGCCTACCCCTTCCATTTCACCAAAGGATGCCAGACCATGAGGATTCCCAGTCGAGGCCGGGGGAAAAAGTGGGAAACAACGCTATACGATGTGGAAAGCGATCCGAAACAGGAAAACCCACTAAACGATGAAAGCATCGAAAACCGCATGATCGAATTGATGGTCGCCGAAATGAAAAAATGCGACGCCCCACCTGAACAATTTGAACGAATGGGACTGGACAGTGCCTGAAAACTCCACAATATACCGGCATATCTCGATCATCATTGTAATGATCATCCTTACCATGATTGGAAAAAGTATTGTCGTAGATCAGGCAAATTCAATCGCGGACGAATGGGTTGAAAAAGTCGAGGTCGAAGATCCGAACCAGGCACCCACCATACCCTCCAGCTTTGACGCCACTGATGCAGAAGCAAAACGACTTCTCGAACAGGTAAAAACCATCCGAAATCGTGCGTTACACCACTTCGCCGTCATGAAATTCTTTTACGCCCGATATTATATGGCCATTTCGATTGCAATGGCGTTGGGGGTAATCGCAGCTACCGCGCTCCTCTTCATCACCAGATCTGGCTGGGACAGAGTTAATCCGTATGTGAAAACAATCTTCATAACAGCCTCCGCGCTAACCGCATATTTTGGTGCTTTCCCACCTGTATTCCAGCAAAGCCAGAACATTGCAGACAACAAGAAACTCTATTTGCAGTACATCGCTTTACACGATGAAGTCATCAGTTATCTTCCGTTGCAGGAAAACATCAACGGAGAACAAAAAAAAGTCTCCGAATTCATTCACTATGTGGACAGGCAACTCGTACAACTGAATACATTCGCAATCGGCTTTGACGATACAAAGGTTCCCAATTACAAGAACACCTTTGAATTAAAATAAAACCGACGAACTGTACCATTTTCTCCAGGGCGAGGAATTAGTCCTGGTTTCTGGTGCACCCAGAGGAGACCCAAAACGATGTCCAGCAATAGCACGGACCCCAAAGACTGGTCAGATTGGGAAAAATACCGGGATCAGGTCGTTCACCCGGCCGCCACAATCAAGCCCGCAGATATCGAACGTGCCCGAGAAAACATTCAACAACACACCTGGGCACAGCACTATGTAGAAACCCTCCGGAAATCCGCAGAGAACATCGCGAAACAGATCTCACCCGCCTACCTTGAAACCATGATCGAACCCACCACGCCCGGTTGCGTTGGCCCCTGTCCCGCCTGCCGCGCCAAAGGTTTGCCGTGGCATCCCAATGGACAATGGTCGTGGTCCCCGGAAAACCCGAACAATCTCCGTTGTTCCGTATGCGATACCGTCTTCCCCAATGCGGAATTCCCCGAAGACATCGTCATCAAATCCACCTGGGGCAAAGGACAGACCTTCACCTTTGTTGGCGGCGACACCTTCAAATGCTTCGGGTATCACAACGCCCGTCCCAGCATCTCCGGCATCACAAGAGCCCGGAAGGTGGCCCACGTAACAGGCCAACTACAGGACCTGGCCATCGCGTACGCCCTCACCCAGAATCCTCATTATGCCCACGCTACAAAAGCCATCCTCCTCCGTTTCGCAGACGTATTCCCGGAATACCTCGTCCGTGCGGGGTACGGCTACGGAGAATACGCAGGCATGGACCCGCACATCGCAGCGGAACACATCCTGGACCTGCCCGAAGACGAACTCGTGTACCCGCCCAACAAGCCAGACCGGAAAATCTTCACCGGATACTGGTCAGCCAGCAGAATTGGTACCTCCGGCATGGACGGCGGCTGGGTCGTTCGCGTCGCAGACGCCTACAGTCTCACCTGTACCGCGCAAGAAAATGGAATCCCTGTTTACAATCTGGACGAACGCCTCCGAATCGAACGGGACGTACTCCTTGAAAGCACCTACCTCGCCGCCTGCGATCCGGCCATCAACAACAAATCGGTAGGCAATCGCGCTGGCGCTGCCGTAGTAGGCATGTGTGTGGGCCATCCAGGCCTCGTCCACTTCGGCCTGGACGGCTTCGTGCGAACCGTAAATGAATGGTTCCTCCCCGACGGCGGCACCTCGGAATCCCCGGCCTATGCAATGATGACCATGAGCGGTATCCGCCCATTTGCCCTTGCCTTCCGTAACTACTCAGACCCACCCGGTTACACAGGTTCAAATCGCCTCGACGGATTTGACGCCTGTCGCGATACCCTCTACGGAGACTGCTGGCAGGCCCTTGTCTGGACCCTCCAGGGCAACCTCCTCTTCCCGCCCTCCGCAGACTCCTACCAGTCCACAACCATCGGCACCCCCTTCGCCGATCTGCTCGCGCTCGCCTATCCCACAGACGCACACGTTGCCTTGCTCAAAGAAGTCATCGCCAGAGACGAATCCGGTGGAACACAACAGAGCGCAGTCTTCTACCGCAACCCAAACCTGGCAGCGCACCCAGCCCCGCCCTTTGACTTACCAGACACCCTCTTCCCCTATCTCGCGCAGGGCCACCTGCGTACAGGAGAAAACGGGCGAGACAGCCTGGCAATGCTCAATGCCGCAGACTATGGCGGACATCACCACCTCGACGCCCTGAACCTCTACTACTGGAAAGATGGCCACGAACTGCTCTCCGACCTCGGCTATCTCTGGGATCATCCAGACAAATATCAAACAGCCCGAACCGGTGCCCACAACCTTGTACTCATCGACGGAAAGGACCAGACCGGACGTGGACGTCTTGGAACCTTCCACCTCTTCTCAACCACGCCGTCCATAAAAGCCATGGAAGCATCCTCGGACGGATACGGTCCGGATTCCCTTTATCGGCGAACCTGCGTACAGATCAACCACGGTCCGTCCGGCTCGTACCTCCTGGACATCTTCCGCGCATCCGGAGAACAGCGAGCGGACTACATCTTCCACGGCCCTCATTCCAACTATCATATCAACGGTCTTAAACTCAACCCTGCAGGCGAGCAAAGCGTCACCGGAGAAGCAGACCCCGTTCTTACAGACGTTCGCCAGGGTCACAACCAGAACCCCTGGAGCATTACCTGGACCTTTGAAGACGGCTACATATTCGAAGCCTTCGCACCGGCCGGTGCAAACGAATCAACCTTCATCGGAAATGGATGGGGCCAGCGAGATCACCGAAATACCGACGTGGGTGCCACCCTCCCCTACGTCATCCGCCGTACCGAAGGTGTAAAAGAAAACAACGTATTCGCAGCCGCCTTTATCGGAAGCCAGAAAAAACAAACGCTGTTAAAATCCATTCACGTCCTCCCACTCCCGGACGATGCGCCCGACAACACCGTCGCAATCTCCGTCCAGACAGCACACGGTACAGACATCGTCATCAGCATGCTCAACCCCGCCCCGATCACTCTATCAACAGACATCGGCAACATATCCACAGACGGTCAACTGACCGCAATTCTCACCACCGATGGAATGCCCTCGTCAGCGTGCCTCATCGGTGGCACAAACCTGTCGGCAACCGGCCTGGAACTAACCACACCCAACGCAATCCTCAACGGCCGTATTCTCTCTGCCGAATCCAGGGACGGCCATTCCTATTTCGATATCGACGGCAACATCCCAAACGCTCAATCGCTACAGGGTCAAACCCTCTTTACAATCGACAGTAATACCAGACACGGATACCCCATCCTCAAAATCGAACCCGCAGACACCGGGTACCGGGTATTCACCAAACGGAACAACCGGGGTTTTGAAGCTCGCCCCGCAAAACACTGGGAACTTCCCGTAACCGTTTCCACAAATCATCACACATAATAGAAACCGCCAATGCTCCAGCAGGTCATAACAACCTATCTCCAGATGACAGACCGTACCGAACTTCAACCGGCGCGATCTCCAGCCACACCGTTTCATCTGGTCCGTGTGGAGATTCCCTGTCCCGAGTTCAATCGCTTTCTGTACATCGCCGTCGGAACAAACTGGTTCTGGTACACACGCCTCTCCTGGGACTACGACAAGTGGCTCGCCTATCTCAACCGCCCCCAGCTTGAAACCTGGGTCGCCTATATATCAGGCACACCTGCAGGATATTTTGAACTGGAAATGCAGAAACAAAACGATGTAGAGATTGCCTACTTCGGAATCTTGCCAGGCTTCCTTGGGAAAGGCCTCGGTGGCGCACTGCTCACATCAGCCATCACCCGCGCGTGGGATATGGGTGCCAATCGCGTCTGGGTTCACACCTGTACCCTCGACCATCCCCATGCTCTGCAGAACTATCAGGCCCGCGGATTTCGCATCTATCGAACCGAGGAGAAACCCGAAGATCTTCCAGACCAGGCTCTTGAACTCTGGCCAGGAGCCAGAGTTCAAGACAAAAATGTATAAATATCTGCTGTAAAACTCGAATCCACCTCACAGGAGAAATCACATGGCAACACAAAAAGCAGTCAAAGGCCCCAACTGGGTATGTGTAAACAAAGAAGCCCCGTGGCAGGCGCGGGACTCGCAAGGTGAAATGGTCTTTGACAACCACATGTGGATCTTTGGCGGCTGGTTCACGCCCCAAACCCCGAACCCCCGCGACGTCTGGAAATCTCCCGACGGGAAAAACTGGACCTGCACAGTCGAGGTCGCTCCGTGGGTCCACGGAGATCTCCCAGCCACCATGCCTTATAAGGGTAAAATGTGGCTCATGGGCGGCCGCAAACTCCCCGGTGCGGAAAACAGCAACAAAGTCTGGTCTTCCACAGATGGAGCCGATTGGAAACTCGAATGCGAAGCCAGTTGGTGCCCGCGCGTAGGCCACTCCTTCACCGTCTTCAAAGACCGGATGTGGATCATTGGCGGCACCGAGAACTTCTACGAAGACAACGAACAGACCATGAAAAACGACGTCTGGTCCACCGCCGACGGCAAGAACTGGAAACTGGAAACCGAAAACGCCGGCTGGCCAAAACGCAGGGATGGCCATGTCATCGTCTTTGACAACAAACTCTGGATGATGGGTGGCGGCTCCTGGAACCCGGAAAACATCCCCCGCAACGACGTCTGGTACTCCGAAGACGGCGTCAACTGGACGCAGGCCACGGACGCCGCCCCCTGGACACCGCGCCTCTGGTTCACCGCAGTCGCGTATCGAGACCACATGTGGATGATGGGCGGATGGAACCGGGTGGACGGAAACTTCAACGACATCTGGTATTCAAAAAATGGTAAAGACTGGACCGAAGTAAAATCCGACGTCATCTGGAAAACCCGCCACGAACACTCAGCCTACGTCTTCAAAGACAAAATCTGGATCGCAGGCGGCCACGCCGAGCCCCTCAACAGCGAAGTCTGGTCCCTCGAAATCCCGAAGAACTGGTTCGACGACAAGTAAGAGAAAGAAAGGATAAACGAGGCAGGGCCCTGCACAACCCTCTTACAGGGTCCTGCCTCTACCCATGACCACACGAGAACGCTTCCAGGCCGTCATGCACTTTCAGCCTTTTGACCGGCTTCCCATCCTCGAATGGGCGGGTTGGTGGACCCAAACCATTGACCGCTGGCACGCCGAATCCCTGCCTGCAACCCTGACCGACCGATACGAAATCTGTACCCACTTCGGCCTGGACATCTACAAACAGGACTGGTTCAACATCAGCAAACCCGGTTGCCCGGTCCCCGTCGCACACGGCGCTGGCATCCTCACCTCAGATGCGGACTACGACCACATCCGCCCCTACCTCTACCCCGATAATCCCGTGGACGAAAAAAAATGGCAACAGTGGGCCGCAGAACAGCAATCCGGCAACGTCGCCCTCTGGTTTACCGTAGACGGCTTCTTCTGGTTTGCCAGAAAACTCCTCGGCATTGAAAGACACCTGTATGCCTTCTACGACCAGCCCGAACTTATGCACCGCATCAACACAGACCTGGCAACCTGGATCCTGCGCGTCATTGACCAGGTCTGCTCCATCTGCACCCCAGACTTCATGACCTTTGCCGAAGACCTCAGTTACAACCACGGCCCCATGCTCTCCGCTGACATGTTCGATGAATTCATGCGACCTTACTACGCCCAAATTGTTCCCTCGCTAAAAACAAAAGGCGTCATTCCTCTGGTGGACTCCGACGGTGATATCTCAACACCCGCATACTGGTTTGAAAACGTCGGCCTCGAAGGTATTCTCCCGCTAGAACGCCAGGCCGGTGTTGACATGGCCCAACTGCGTGTAGATCATCCCCGCATGAAATTCATTGGCCACTTCGACAAAATGACCATGAACAAAGGGGAAGCGGTCATGCGGGCAGAATTTGAACGCCTATTGCCCACCGCATCAAAAGGCGGATTCCTCATCAGTTGCGATCACCAGACCCCACCAGGCGTCTCTTATAAAAACTATCAGCTCTATCTTTCTCTCTTCCGGGAGTACGCGAAAGAAGCAGGTCGCCTCTCGCGAAACGTAGAACCAGACTCTACATCATGAGTATGAAACAGGAGATCACTGTAATGAGCCCCGAAAACCTCACGCCCCACACAAAAGCCAAGCTGCCCAACCGTGAAACCCCTCTGAGTCGTCGTTATCTGAACGTACTTCAACAATGGGTGCCTCTCGGCGTCCGCTATTTCCAGGACTGGCCTATTCGTCCCAACTGCGGCCACTTCTTCGGCGGCTGTAGCTGGTACGGCTCCGAAACCGCAAGCACCGCCCTCACCCTTGCTATGGTCGCCAGCTCACCTGAATTTGACCCAAAGCTTTGCGGCGCTTCAAAAAAAACCCTTCAAGAAATGGCTCTCAAAGGCATTCGCTACCTCTGCTTTACCCACGACACCGGCCCGGCAGACTGCGTCCGTCCAGAAAAAGGCCTGGGCCGCCCCGAAAACTGCGGTACCAAATGGGGTGAACGGGGAAAAGGCTTCTTCCGGGAAAGCCAGTGTGGTCGCTACGTCGCAAAAATCGCCATTGCCGCCCTGCTCCTGGGAGACCGTGTAGACGATGAAACCTGGTCCATGATCGCAAACATCCACGCCGACTACGCGGATCGGTTTGCAGATATGGCTCCCAAAAGCGGCATCTACACCAACACCCAAATGGAAGAAAACGCCTGGACTTCGGCTGGCCTGGCCTCCGTAGAATGTTTGCTTCCCACACACACCCAGGCCCAAACCTGGGCCGAATCCGCCCGCCGGTGGATGTACCTCACCGTAACCACCCCACAAGACACCAAAAACCTCGCACCGGCCCACAGCGGTCAAACCGTTCGGCAACACGTAGGTGAAACCTTTACGGCCCTCCCGGACTACTGGACAGAAAACCACGGCATGATCCACCCCACCTACACCGCTTCCTGCCTGGAATTTCTCCACATGATCGGTGTGATCTACAGCATCCACGGGAAAACCGTACCCGAACAGGCCCTCTTCAACCGACAGCAAATTTACGATCACCTCAAAATCGTCGCAGACCGCAACGGCTACCTCCACCCCATCCAGGGCATGGACTGGCCGTACCTCTTCGCGGACCCCGGCACCCAATTGCACTCCGCTGCCGCCCTCATCCTGAAAGACCCGGACGCCGCCCGCATCGAACGCCGGGCACTGGAAACCCTCGAACGCCGTGTGGCAGGCTACGGCGGCCGCATCATCGACCCGGACGTCGTCGAAATCTGCCACAGCGTCCAGGACCCGCTCCTCATGATCGAACCCGCCATCGCCCGCCCTGGCCTCACCTACCTCCTGCACCGGATCCTCGGTGATGGCCCCAAACCCACACCCGAAAAAGAAATGGAACAGAAATTCCAGGGTGCCTCGGTTTACCCACACGCAGGCTTCGCCTTTCACCGGCACCGCACCGGACAAACCTCCTTCTCCTGGCGCAACTCCATCATGGCCTTACCCCTCAACCGCGACGGCCTATGCACCGTAGCCCCCGCCTCCAACTCTTTCCTGGGCTCCATCGCCGTCAGAAATCGGCCAGATTCTCAGGACCAGGTCTCCGTCCACGTAGATCAACAACAACACGGATTCGCCGCCGCACTTGTTATGGACCGCGCCCAGGCATCCGTCCGCCAAGAAGTCCTCTTCGCCAGCCTCCCTTCCGGCATCTCCCTGTGCGTAGAACAATTTCTCTGCAACGAACCCGTCACCGTTAAACGCCTGGACCAGGGCTTCCTGCGAATCATCAACGAAAACTTCAAACGCGTCGAAAACAACTGTCACGGAAAACGCACCCTCCACACCCCAAACGGTAAACACACCTTCCAAGGCGGTGCCAGCCCGGACCCGAACAGCGATCACATTGAAACCTTCAACCACCCCGCCTGGCTGAACGTGGACGGACGGCTCGGCATCGTCTTTTCCGGCCAGGGCCAAACCCGCTACCTCAACCGACACTACTTCCATCCCTGGTGGGCCATTGCAGACGACCTCAGTTTGAGCCACCAGGACAAGCCCTTCAAAGCAAAGCGGGGAGACACCATTGGTCAATTCACCGCCCTCCTCGCCCCGGACCGCTCTCCCACGCAAACTCGCAACCTGAGCCTCACCGTCCTTTTCGCACGAAGCCGCGCCGCAGGCCTTATTGCAGACGGCCACATCGCCCTTGCCAATTTCGAACAGCAATCCAGCAACATCTCCTACTCCTGCTCGCGCAAAACCCTCTCCGAAATTCCCATCTTCGAGGGCTCCACCCGAATCGGAAAAACACGAGTCACCTACCGCAGACACCTGGAAGCCGGACAGGCTCTCCTTCAAAAATCTCTACTGGCGATCTCCACCACCGCAGAACTCACCGCCATTGCCGCAGACGGCTCCGTCTCTTTGCACAACAACCAGAACAAACCGGCAACCGTCAAAACAAACAAAAAGAAAACACTCAAAATTCCTGTAGGAGGAACCGTCTGGCTGGATTGAGAGCCCTCACCCCGCCCGGTAGAACCGGTTCTCGATAGCGTCTCGAACTTGCACCCTTCGGCAACGCCGCCCAGAAGCACACACATCCTCCTCGGATCGAACCGCCGAAGCCCTCGTGTACGCCCCTGGAACACTGAAGCAACACGCGCAATGGCCTTCCACAAGGCCAAATTGAAAGCCCCTCGCGGCGTCTGAGCGAGCGCGCTTTTGTTTACTTTTGTCGCGGAGACAAAAGTAAATCGGCGACACGGGGTCGCCGAAACCGGGGAAGGGGCTTTGATTCCACAACCCACCAGAAAGCGAACCCTCCAATGAAAAAACCCAACTTCCTCGTATTCCTCACAGACGACCAGGGCTACGGAGACCTCTCTTGCATGGGCGCAACCGACTTCCAAACGCCCCACCTGGACACCCTCGCAAACAACGGAGCCCGCTTCACCAACTGGTACTCCAACAGCCCCGTATGCAGCCCTTCCCGCGCTTCACTCCTCACCGGACGCTATCCCGGAAACGCCGGTGTTCGCTCCATCCTCGCTGGCCACCGAACCGCCACCGGGCTTCCCTCCCACGTACCCACCCTCGCCACCGCCCTCAAAAATCACAACTACCAGACCTTCATGTCCGGCAAATGGCACCTCGGATTAGAAGAAACTTCTCGTCCCGAAAACCACGGATTCGACCACTCGTACGGCTTCCTTGCCGGATGTATCGACTACTACTCCCACATCTTCTACTGGGGCATGAACCGCCCGGGTCCCAGCCTTAACCCCACCCACGACCTCTGGGAAGACGGAACAGAAATCTGGGACAACGGCCACTACTTCACCGAAGCCATCGCCCAAAAAGCCATCACCTACATCCGCCAGGCCGCCACCGAAGACAAACCCTTCTTCCTCTACGTCCCCTTCAACGCCCCCCACTACCCCATGCACGCCCCTAAAAAATACATGGACCGCTTCGCCCACCTCCCCTGGGACCGCCAGGTCATGGCTGCCATGCTCAGCGCCGTAGATGACGCCGTGGGCACCATCATGACCGAATTAAAAACCCTCGGCCTCGCAGACAACACCTGCACCTTCTTCACCTCAGACAACGGCCCCTCTCGAGAATCCCGCAACTGGCTGGACGGAACCCAGGACCCCTATTACGGCGGCACCACCGGCGGCCTCAAAGGCCACAAATTCAGCCTCTACGAAGGTGGTATCCGCGTCCCTGGCATCCTCCACTGGCCCGCTCAAATCTCTCCCGGACAAATCCTGGATTCCCCCTGCGCCTCCATGGACATCTTCCCCACTCTCCTCGAAGCAGCCAGCGGCGATCTCACCTCATACAAACTCGACGGCCAGAGCCTCCTCCCTTATGTATGCCAGAAAAAAGAACCATCCGGACGATCTATCTTCTGGGAAATGGGCAAACAAACCGCCATCCGGCGCGGAGCCTGGAAACTCGTCCTCAACGGACAACTCACCGAAGAAGCGCCCCCCGAAGATAACGTCCACCTATCCAACCTCCACGAAGACATGGGCGAACAGGTCAACCTCAGAAGCCAACAACCCGCGCTGGTTTCCGAACTGGAATCCCTCGCCCTGAACTGGCGTGCTGGAATCGAAACAAGATGGGAGGAAGAATTCTCTCCTCAGACACAGGGAACCGTCACCCATCCCAACGCCGAAAAACACTGAGCTTTTCATCGGAGCCGAAATGAACACCAACCTCAATGGAATCCCCGTCGCCCTGGGTACCGCCACCTTCGGCACCTCAGTACCCCAAAGCAACGCATTCGAACTCCTGGACAAATACGCTTCTCTCGGAGGACGAACCCTCGACACCGCAAACAACTACGCCTTCTGGCATCCCGATGGAAAAGGCGGAGACAGCGAAACCGTCCTCGGCGAATGGCTCGAAAACCAGGATCGAACCGCCTTCACCGTCATCACCAAAATCGGCTCCCAACCGGCCAAAAACGACAAAGATGCAAACAACCTCGAAGGCCTCTCCCCTGGCGCAATCAACAGTGCCGTGAACAAATCTCTCGCCCGTCTCAAAACTGAATCTATAGACATCCTCCTCGCCCACCACGATGACAGAAATACCCCCCTGCTGGACACCTGGAAAACCTTCACCCAATTGGTCGAAAGCGGAAAAGTGAAATGTGCTGGCATCTCCAACTATCACCCGGAACGAATCATAGAACTCGTCCAACTCATCAACAAACACAACCTGGCCCCCATCGACGCCGTCCAGTTAAAATACTCCGTCATCGATCCCGCAGAAAATGCGGACTTCGACAAACTGGTTGCACTTAACGCCAAAATGAGAGAAACCCTGGCTACTCACGTTCCCAATACAATCGTCTTCGGGTACGCACCCCTTTTAGGCGGCCTGTTTGAAAAAGACACAGACCGGAAATTCCCCACAGCATACGACACCCCACAAAACCGACAACAAGTAGAAACCATCCGGCAAGCCGCCGAAAACGCAGGCATCTCGGCATCCGCCTATGTATTAAAAGAAACCGTGGACAACGGCATTATCCCCGTCACATCCACACGAAATCCAGAGCGCCTCGAAACAAACCTGGCACCGCTCTCAAAAAAGTAAAACTCCACCCTATTTCATGAAAATACAAAAAGCCCTGAGCACATCTGCTCCAGGGCCTTCTTCGTATACAAAACCCACGCGATCCAGAGATCAACACTCTCCTGCATCACAGCAACAGACTGTTTCTCCACCTCCCACGCCTCCGGCCACAAACTCCCGATCTCATCCCGAAAACCTGCGGGGCAGCGCGGAAGGGCTTCGTGCCCCTTCCCTTTTCTTTCGTGTTCTTTCGTGACTCCGTCCCTACACGATCTCCCAAAGCTCTTCACACTCCATCGTCAATTTCTCGCTCCCATCCTCCGTAATCACATGCACGTCCTCCCACAACATCCGCACCGCACCACACCCCAGCCCCGGCTCCGTACTCAACACCATCCCCGGTTCCAGCACCGTATGATCCTCCGGGTTTACACTCGGCGGCTCCGTAATCAACATCCCCTGCCCGTGCCCCATCCGCGCCGGCCCAAACCGCTCCAACTCCGGATGCTTCGCGCACACCGCTCCCATCGCCGCCATCCCCACCCCGTACACCTCCGAACACCGCACCCCCGGCCCCAGCGCTTCCACCATCGCCCGGTCC
>JAQCGA010000558.1 GCA_027619145.1 bacterium
AAAACGAGCGGGCGCGTCTGGTTGCGCAACTGTCTGATGCGCCGGACTCGAACCGGAGCGAGCCGTTCCGAATGATGGTAGGTGAAGAAACCTACCTGGCCTTGATGGGGCGTCTGGAAGATTTGCAAGGAGAGGCGCAGGGTTTTTATTTGATCCAATTTTCGCTGGACCAGGCCATCCAGTTTCTGACAACGATTGAACAGATGCTGTTGCTGATTGGCGCCGGAGTGTTGTTTACTGCGGCGCTATTTAGTTTTGCCGGGGTTCGGCAGATTACCCGGCCGGTGCAGGCGCTGGTGGAAGGTACCCGGAGGTTGGCCGCCGGCCGACTGGAACACCGGATTCCGGTATCTTCTTCGGATGAGATTGGTGAACTGGCTGGATCTTTCAACGATATGGCCGGTTCGCTGACACAATCTCGAGATGCGCTGGAAGAGTCCGGGCGGCGTTACCGGGACCTGTTTGACAACGCGCAGGATATTGTGTATACCACGGACCTGGAGATGCGATTTGCCTCTGTGAATAAGGCGGCCATCGAGTTTTCCGGATACGGTTTGGACGAGCTATTGGGCAAAAGTTTTTACGATTTGCTTACACCCGAAGACGCCCAGCGATTGCGCAAGATTGAGGAACGGTACGAGCCCGGAGCCCACCGGCTTCCGGAGGAGGTAGAGTTTCTGCGGAAAAATGGGACACGGGCAACGTTAGAAATTGTGTCCCGGTGGGTGATAGAAGGTGGGCAGCCTATTGGTGTGCACGGTATTGGTCGTGATATTAGCCAGCGCAAAGAGCGAGAAGAGGCTGCCCAGCGTTTTCGGGAACAGTTGCATCAGGCCGAAAAGCTCCGGGCATTGGGAGAAATGGCGGCCGGCGTGGCGCACAACTTCAATAATTTGTTGACCGGAGTTATGGGGTATGCCGAGCTGATGAAATTGCGGGACGATGTACCAGAGCCCGTACAGAACAATGCGCAAAAAATTGTAGAGTCTGCCCGCAGGTGCGCAGCGATTGTGCGGCGTATTCAGACATTTGGGCGTCCAATTGATCCGAGCCAGAGGGAGCGGGTGAATCTGAATACGGTGATTCGGGATACGGTGGATATCACGCACGCCAAATGGAAGTCTCAGGCCGAGCGCGAAGGAAAGCAGGTTCGGGTGGAATTGGAACTGGGAGAAATTCCGCTGGTGCAGAGCGTGGGTTCGGCCTGGGAAGAAATTTTATCGAACCTGATCTTTAATGCTGTAGATGCCATGCCGGAAAGTGGGACCATTACACTGGGAACCCGTCTGGATGGCGAGCACGTTGTGGTATTTGTGGCCGATACGGGTACAGGGATGGATGAAGAGACACAGCGGCGAGTGTTTGAACCGTTTTTCACGACGAAAAGCCCGGAACGGGGTACCGGATTGGGGTTGAGTACGGTATGGGGCCTGGTGCAGAGCCAGGGTGGGCGGGTCGATATTGAAAGTACACTGGGAAAGGGTACCACGTTTTTTATTCGGGTACCCGTTGCAGATTCCGGGGAAGCAGATGCGCGTGTTGAAGCTGGTGTGCGTGTCGTTCGTGCCTTGCGAATTCTGGTGATCGATGACGATTTGATGGTGCGGGATTTTTTGCCCAGTTTACTGGCACCGCACGAGGTGGATGCCGCAGAAAACGGACCGGAAGGGTTGACACTATTTCGCCGAAAGCAGCATGACCTGGTTATCACGGATTGGGTGATGTCCGGTATGTCTGGCCTGGAAGTGGCGGAGCAGGTAAAAGAATTATCCGCCCACACGGTGGTGGTGCTGATGACGGGTTGGGAGACCCTGGGCACGGCAGCTGAAAACCATGATGCGGTAGACCTGGTGGTAACCAAGCCATTCGATTCGGTAAAATTAAATCGTGCACTTCAACAAGTTGCACAACTTCGAGAGCAGCCTGTGGTGGGTGGTGATGCGTGAAGTGGTTGCTCATTTTTTAGATAAACCATTGGGAGAGAGCGTATGGAGGTGCTTCATTTTTCGCGATCTTTTGTTACGTTTGTAACATCAGAACGTGGCAACAATGCCCGGTTGCAGGTGGAGTCGGTTTGCACGCTGACAGATCGGGATGCGGGTACGGAGCAGAAATATCTTTTTTATGCCTCCTGCAAGTCCGAAGACACGTTTGCGGAGCGGAATTTGTTTTATAAGGATAATTATGATTTTTGCGGGATTTTCTCGGATGAAGAATATGTGATTTTCCGAACGAAGGCCACGCATACAGAAGGGTTCCGTGAAGAGGGTCTCTGGAAGAACCGGTTTGAGGACGTGACACAGCATCTGGTATATGAAGACGCCCGGTTGCTGGAGACGCCCGCGCAGATCGTGCAGGCGTCTCTGGAGAATATTCCGCTGGTTGGGGAAGTGGAACTTGAGGCTGAAGACGGGCGGTTGAGGGCGGTGCTGGCGTTTCCAATTAAGACGATGAATGCGAACGATATTCAGAATGTGTACCAGGTGGATACGGGGCCGGTGGCATTTCCGGATTTTCAGGTGTCTGTGGAACGCCATGTGGAGCGGCTCTGGCCAGCATATGTGGCCTACAACGCACCCGGATTTGCAGATTTTGTGATTCAGCAGGCGATGCAAGTTGAAGGTGCAGAGGTGACGCATTATTCGCGTATTGAAAGCCTGAAGGCTACAACGCGAGTACTTGCGGTGGGTTCATAGATGTGGGGGATGTTATGGTGATTGATGGGTACTGTACGCTGGGGGTGGACCGGGAATATGACTTAACAGCGGATCACTTGTTGCGTGCAATGGATACGGCCGGGGTGGACCGGGCCGTGATTGCATCGGTGGACCGTTGTCTGGCGGTGCGGAATCGGGAAGGAAATGACTTTTTGTTGGAAGCGGCTTCGTTGCATTCTGGCCGGTTCATTCCGTCGTGCAGCGCCAATCCCTGGTTCGGTGAAGAAGCAGTCGCGGAGGTGAAACGTGCCATAGACCAGGGCGCGAGGATGCTGGTGCTGTACCCGTTTGTGCAGGGGTATCAGGCAAATGACGAATTGGTCTGGCCGCTGCTGGAGGTTGCGGGCGAGGCGCAGGTGCCGGTGTACATTCATACGGGCACACCGGGAAATGCCACGCCCTGGCAGGTGGTGGATCTGGCCGACCGTTTCGCGCATGTGGATTTTATTATGGGGCATTGTGGGGCCACGGATTTCTGGAACGACGTGGTGGAGGCAGCAAAGGCGAACGACAGGGTATACCTGGAGTCATCACTGGCTCGACCTTTCAGCTTCAGCCGGTACCTGGGTGAGGTGGGAGGGCACCGGGGGATGATGGGTTCTTTTGCACCCCTGAATGAGCTGACCTTTGAGTGGGAGCAAATGCGGGCGGTACTGCCGGAGGAGATGGTTGCGGACGTGTGTGGCGAAACGCTGCGGCGATTGTTGGAAAAGCGAGGTGGGTTATGATTGTGGATTGCCATACGCACTGGGGCATGGTGTGGGAAGACCGAGACCAGG
>JAQCGA010000559.1 GCA_027619145.1 bacterium
CTTTTGATTTTGACAACCGGGTGTGCGTGCTGTATCTTGCGATTCATTTATTAAATCTGAACGTTCTGGTTCTAAGAGGAGGATGGTTGTATGGTTCAGTTAACAGATAAAGTGGCGCTGATTACAGGATCGTCTCGGGGCATTGGTCATGGGTGTGCGGTGGAAATGGCGCGGGCAGGTGCGGATGTGGTTATCAATTATTATTCGCATCCAGAAGACGCGGAATCTGTGGCTGAAGAGGTACGTGCTCTGGGGCGCAAAGCCCTCGTTGTACAGGCAGATGTGTCTGACCGGGCGGCTGTAGACCAGATGGTAGAGGCTACGGTAGAGAAGTTTGGACGCCTGGACATTGTGGTGTGCAACGCGTACTACAGTCAACGAGAACCCTTTCTGGAATTGTCTGAAGAGGCGGTTCGACGGACATGGGAAGTTTGTCTCTGGGGAGGATTCCACACGGCTCAGGCGGGCGCCCGACAGATGGTTTCTCAGGGCGGTGGCGGCAGCATTTTGTTTATCAGTTCGGTGCTTGCCCACGTGCCTTATCCGACTTCGCTGCCATACAATACGGCCAAGGCGGGGTTGAACCATATGGCGGCGACCATTGCCGCTGAACTTGCACCCCATCGTATTCGGTGCAATGTGATTGAGCCGGGGTATACCGATACACCAGGCGAGCGTCAGTTTGCTACGGAAGAGCAAATGGAAGAAGCGGCCAAGGAGCTTCCCTGGGGACGCCTGGGGACGATTAAGGATTTAGGACAAGCTGCGGCGTTTCTTTGCTCCGAGGCGGCGGATTATATTACGGGGACGGTGCTGAAGGTGGACGGGGGATATTGTTTGAAGTAGGGGAGCGAGAAAAATATCAATTGATTATTGGATGCCCAGGAGAAGACCATGGGAACCGATCTGGAACGGCATATTCAGAATACACCCCTTTGCGATACGCACGAGCATTTAAAAAAAGAGGCGGAGTGGGTTGAGAATGGACCGGATATTTTGCAGGATCTGTTTGGGAATTATGTGCCAGCAGATCTGCACTCGGCCGGGGCGTCTGGCGCGGCGATGAAACGACTGATGGACGCTTCGGATCCGGATGTGGCAGGGCGGTTCAATGGAATTCGGGAGGCCTGGGAAGCGGTTCAGTTTACGGGGTATGGAGAAGCTGTTCGGTTGATCGCGGAGGAGGTGTACGGGCTTCCAGAGTTGACACCAGAAGGGTTGGTCGCGACGCAGGAGAAGCAGAAAGACCTGCGAAAACCTGGGGAGCGCTACCGTCTATTGCACGAAAAGGCGAATCTGGATCATGTGCAGGTGGACGATTTTTGTTGGGCGTGTGTGCCGGACGAGTCTGGGCCGGAGTTTTTTATGTACGATTTGTCCTGGGCCGGGTTCTGCGGAGGGTCGATAGACTTTCCGGTGCTTGCGAAAGAGACGGGCGTGGAGGTGGTGGATCTGGCTTCGTTGCGGAAGGCGATGGGGACGCTGTTTGAGAAGTACGGACCGTGTGCAATTGCGGTGAAGGCACAACACGCGTACGGGCGCACGCTGAAGTGGGAAGAGCGAGATGACGTGGACGCTGCCCGGGCGCTGGATGAGTTGTTACGGGCAACGGAGGGTGTGCCTGAGGCTACGCGGCTGTGCTTGGGAGATTGGTGCTGGGCGCGGGGCGTGGAACTGGCGATTGAGTACAATTTACCATTTAAATTGCATACTGGCTATTATGCAGGAAATGACCGGATGCCCGTGGACCGGATTCGTTCGGGGAATTTGTGTGGGTTGCTGGCGCGGTACCTGGATGCACGATTTGTGCTGATGCATATTGCGTATCCGTACAATGACGAGATTGTGGCGCTGGCCAAACATTACTCGAATGTGTGGGTAGATCTGTGCTGGGCGTGGTCAATTGATCCGTACTCTTCGGGCGATTTTGTGCGACGTTTTCTACACACGGCACCCCTGAACAAGCTGTTTGCTTTCGGAGGAGATACGGGATGGCCGACGAGTTCAGCGGCCTACGCGATTCAGGCCCGGAGATGGTTGACACGGGCGCTGGAAAAGGAAGTGGTGGAAGGAGATTTAACGGAGCCGCAGGCTATGGCGGTGGCTACACGGTTGATGCTGGAGAACCAGAAGGCGTGTTTTGATCTGGAAGGGACGCGCGCCGCGATTCGAAAAGCGATGGTTGAAAAGGAAGGGAATTGATGAAGCCAATTGTGGTGTCAACGTGGAGTTTTGGGGAACGGGCCAACGTGCCGGCGTGGGAGATTTTGAAGAACGGCGGGTCTGCGATGGATGCGGTGGTGGCGGGTGTGGCAGTTGCGGAGCGAGACCCGGAAGTGAAGAGCGTGGGGTATGGCGGATACCCGAATTCTGAAGGGGTTGTAGAGGTGGATGCTGCGGTGGTGGACGGTCGGACATTGGGTTATGGGGCCGTAGCAGGGGTGCAACGGATTGTGACGCCTGCGGCGGTGGCCCGTGCGGTGATGGAGAAAACGGACCACGTGTTGTTGGTAGGAGAAGGGGCACTGGCCTTCGCGCGATCTCTGAAATTTGAAGAGAAAGATCTTCTGACAGATCGGGCGAGAGAGGCGTGGGAGGAATGGAAGGCAGGACGGGCGGAGAAACCCAAAGATGCACACGATACAATTGGGATGATTGCTCTGGACGCTTCGGGAAATCTGGCTGCGGCGTGTACGACGAGCGGCGTTGCATTTAAGCTACCGGGCCGCGTGGGGGATTCACCGCTGATTGGTAGCGGACTGTATGCAGATAACGAAGTGGGTGCCGCCACGGCCACGGGCCAGGGCGAGGAGATTGCCCGGGTGTGTGGATCTTTTCTGATTGTGGAACTGATGCGCCAGGGGCGTTCTCCGCAGGAGGCCTGTGAAGAAACCGTGCAACGCCTGATCCAGCGGGTGCCCACGTCCAGGCCTTACCAGATGGCATTTGCTGCAATCAACAAGGACGGTGCATATGGCGGTGCTGCTGCGCGTTCGGGATTTTCGTACGCTGTAACAGGACCGGAAGAGAACCGGCTATACGAAGGGCGCTTTTTTATACAGGACTGAGATCCAGGGTTCGGGCATTTTCAGCTTTTTTTTATCTGTTCACTTACATTGCCTCCGGTTCCGCCCTGTACGCAGATTTCACACAGGATCGTTTCGTTTTTGGGTGCGGAGACAAACCATTCCAGTACTTTCCCTCCAGTAATTCCCTCCAGATGTCCTATATTTACATGTCCTTCCGCTGAGAGGAGTTCAACGCCTTTTGCCGGGTGGAAACAGACCTGGACAGGCTGCAGGCGGCGCAGGGTTCTGCCCCGATTTGTAACGTGGGTGGGTAATTCACCCCGATTGGCCACGCGTACACGCACGCGGTAAACTTGCCCACCTACCGCATCAACGCAGATGTCTTCGAGGACCACATGTGGGTGTTTGTGGGCGTGTGCGAGGGTGAAACGGTATGTGCCGCGTACGATTTTTTGTAGTTGTGG
>JAQCGA010000560.1 GCA_027619145.1 bacterium
AGACCCCGCCCCTACGAAAACCAAACAAAATGAATGGCGGTGTACGGGATCATTTTTGGGTTGATTGAAACATTTGGCCGATGGTTTCCATTCGTTTTCGGTTGACGCCCATGTCTGAGTAGCCCAGGCGAGAGGCCGAACGGAAATGTAACAGGTTTTTGTCCGGTTCAAAATAAAATTCGACATCGTCGATGAAGCCAAAGAGTTTGGAGCGGAACTCGACGGCGATGTAGTCCGGGGTGGTTTGGGTGATGGTGGTGCGGTCCAGGGTTTTGAGGATGTTGAGGAGGTGTTGATGGGCGTTGTCTTTGGATTCGTAGGGCCAGGGATACATGTGATGGGTTTCTCGCTCGGCCTGCGTGGAGACACAGTTGGGGCTGTCCGGACAGGGGGCGAGGGTTCCGCCGGAGAGGCCCAGGTTGTCTGGACGTGGGGCAGACTTTGCCCGGGTTCGGATGCCGATGAGAATGACGATGCCGAGAAGGGCGATGATGGCAATGAATTTGAGCATGGCGATCAGACCGATGGAGTGAAGGTGTATTTGTACACGCCGGCTTCCCAGAAGCGGTCGGGGTGTTCTCCCAGGCGGGTCATGTAAATTTCGATATTTTGTGTTTCGCGGTTTTCGATAACGCTGAAGTTGGAGAGTTGGAGGCGGTCGGGTTCGTTTGGGCCGCGGTTGTCTACAAGGGTGAGGCTGTTTTTGATGACGGCAGCGTTTTGTTCATCAATTTCGGCGATGCAGAGCGGGTAACGCGGGCCGTTTGCATCGGGTGGTTCGGGTGTGATGTTGGCGAGCCAGTAGAGTTTTCCATTCCGGGAAGAACGGATGAAGTTGTGGATGCTGGAAGGAGAGTAGAAGAGGGATCCATCGTCGTACTGAAATGGGCGAAGCGGCGAGAGGGTGCGGCCGCCGTCGGTGGAGAGGCTGAACCATTTGTACCCGGGTGTGGTTTCGGTACGGTTGCCTCGGGTGACGACGAGGATGCGGCCGTCTTTGAGGACGGCAACGTCGGGTTCCAGAACGCCACGGGAGGATTGTTCGGGGGTGAGGTACTGGCGGTTGGAAGGGGACCATTCGCCGGTTTTGGGGTTGCGGCGCATGAGGACGAGGCCGCCTTTGGTGAAGGCGTCTTCGCCTTTTTCGGTGTGGCAGACGAGCGGGTAAAAGGCGGTTCCGTCGGACGCGAAGGCCATGCCAACGCCCAGGTAGGCGCGGTTGGTTTCGCAGAAAGCGGGATCGAAGGGGTTTTCGGGATTGTAGTCCGGGCCGTCTTCGTAGCGGAGGAGTTTTTCGGTGGTTCCGTTTTCTACGACGAAGGTGTGGTCGTTAAATGGGTGACCTTTGCCGCCCCAGTTGAAGGTGTAGATTTTCATGCCGGGCCAGATGCGGCGCATCTTTTTTTCGTAAGAGATATCCAGCGTTGGGTCGTGATGGTGTCCGCAGGGGTAGGTGACAATGCCGCCGTCCGGGAGCTGGCGGGTGGCGTCTTCCAGGATGACGGGTTCAGACCAGGTGCGGCCGTTGTCGGATGTGATGCGACGGGTGAAGTCGAAGTAGGCATCGGATTCACCGCTGGAGCGGAGGATTTCTTCTCGGGAGAGCTGGCCATCTGTATAGCTGATGGAGCACCACTGGGCGCGATTTTCACCGGCTGGCGGAAGATAGGGTTCGCGGGGGAGCATGGGTTATGCGCTCCTTTTCTTTTTGGTAAGCATCTGGCCTTTGTCTGCGGCGTCTGCGTTTTTTCGGGCGGTTTCGCGGTCTTTTTTCATTTCGGCAACGGTTTTGGTTTTGAGGCGGGCGGCGCCTTTTGTTTTCCGGGTGCCGAGGGGTTTTGCGGAGGAGAGGCGTTTGCGGGCGTTTGGGATTTCTTTTTTGTACTGGGGGAGCCATTGGGATTGGGCCACGAGCATGTCGTCTACCATCTGGTCAATTTCCTGGGGGTCGCAGACAGCACCTACGAGCGGGTCCATCATGAAAGCCTGTTTGAGCAAGGGAACGTTTGCATGGACGGCGGCTTCTACGGCCATGCGCTGGACACTGATGGAGGTATTGCAGATGGCGGCGCAGCCGAGGGGGAGGTTGCCCACGCGGGGGATGTTGATGCCGTTGCGGTCTACGTACCCGGGAACTTCGATGATGGCGTCTTCGGGGAGGTTGGGGATGCAGCCGTTGTTGCGGATGTTGAAGTGGCCGCGGTAGATGCGGCCGGTTTCCAGGGATTCGATGATCCAGCTTCCGTGTTCTTCGGAGCGGGTTTCGGGAACAAATTTGGGGGGGTCGGCTTTCATCCAGTTGGGGAAGTCGGTTTGGAACCAGTTGCGGCCTTCGGTACATACGCGTAAATAGCCGCCGGTTTCGCCGTGGATCCAGGAGGAGTTCAGGTCGATCCAGTTGCGGATTTCCCGGGGGCGCTTGCGGTACCAGGGGACGTATTCGGAGAGGTGGCCGTTGGATTCGGTGCTGTAGTAGCCGAAGCGGCGGAGCATGTCGATGCGGACTTTTTCGGTGTTGCGGAAGGTGGGGTGTTGTTCGAAGCCTTTGAGGAGGCGGCCGGTCCAGTCTTCCCCTTTATATTGAACTTTGATGTACCAGGTCTGGTGGTTGATGCCGGCGGCGACGATATGGACGTCTTTTTTGGTGACGGGGACGTAGGTGCGGCTGTTGGGTTTTTTGTTTTTGTTGATGAGAAGTTCGATGACCTGGCAGATCTGGCGGTGGCCGCCCTGGACGCCGTGGCAGAGGCCTACGGTGTTGACGCCGCCATAGGTGAGGGCGGCCCAGGTGTTCATGGCCATGGGGTTGGCGTAGTTGAGGAAGAGGGCGTTGGGTTGTGCGGTTTCGCGGATGTCTTTGCAGAAGGCGAGGATTTGAGGGATGTTGCGCTGGCCGTACATGATGCCGCCAGCGCAGAGGGTGTCGCCTACGCACTGGTCCACGCCGTATTTGAGGGGGATGTCGATGTCTCCCTGGAAGGCTTCGAGGCCACCGATGCGGGTGACGTTGAGGATGTAGTTTGCGCCTTCGAGGGCTTTACGGCGGTTTGTGGAGGTGGTGAGGGTGGCGGGGAGGTGGTTGGCTTTGATGTCCCGTTGGGCAAGTTGGGCGATCATGTCCAGGTTGTGTTTGTTGATGTCGTGGAAGGCGAATTCGGTGTCCTGGAGTTCGGGGACGGTGAGGATGTCTTTCATGAGGCGGCGGGTGAAGCCGATGCTTCCAGCGCCGATGACGGCGATTTTGATGGGCATGTTCAGAGGTTCCTTTTGTCTGGTCAAAGCACGGCCTGCCGTGCCTGTAGATCTTCTCTTCGCCCAGTCGTGGGAGAAGGGGTTGGGGGATGAGGGTTTGTTGTTGTGCAAGATAAGGTAATTTTTTGTTGGATGCAAAAGGCTAAACGGGTTGGTGGGGATGCTTTACTTTTTTGTTGGAAGGTGTACATTGTATTCTATACAGTATTTCGGAACTTCAAAATCGCCCCACCCGCGT
>JAQCGA010000561.1 GCA_027619145.1 bacterium
GAACGCGGCCAGCGTTGCCGCACCGACCAGCCAGGCACCACCCGCGACTACGACCTGGTCAAAGTGCTGCCCAAAAAATACCACGCCGTAGGCGGCCACTCGAAACACATCTACGACCACCGCACAGATCACCCCGGTGGCAATAAAGGCTTCTTTGGCCATTCCACAACGAATCAAAACAGCCGAACGCAGCGCGCCCTGATGCCCGGACAGACCGCCGAAAAATCCTGACAGCGCGCCGCCCAAAGGCAGTAGCCGCCGGGGAAACTGCATCCGCCGTTCCAGGGAAGGAAGCAACTCAAACAGCGCAAACACACAAATCAGAATTCCAATCACCAGTTTCACGGGTGTCACAAAAAGTATCCGGTTTCCCAGTGCGTACCGGGCAAGAGCGGGCAAATCCGACAGGTAAGACAACAGCCCTGCGCCAACCGCCGCCATAATTGCGCCTGGAACAGCAAACCGCACAACCACACCCCAGTCTGCCTGGCGCCGCAGAAGGCCGAGCTTAAATAAGTTGTTGGCCAGATGCACCACAGCTGTTGCGGCAACGGCCACCTCAAGCGGGAAGAAGACTGCGAAGGCCGGCATCAGCAGTGTGCCAAGGCCGAATCCGGAAAAAAGCGTTAAACACGCAACCAGAAGCGCAACAGTGCAGATCAGCACAAACGCCCATACATCAACCATTTTCTACCCCGCCAAAATATTATATCGAAATTCGATATCGAATTTCGATATAATATACTACACAAAGAAAACCAGTGTCAACAAAAAAATCTAAATCACATATTGCTGCCCACCTGAAACCCTTGTTCAACCCCTCTCCTTGAACCCCAATACCCGTCAAATCTCTTTATACCGAATACCTCAACGGTCTCATGGCTCGAAAACCGCGCGCAATACTGGATCGAGTTTAACCGCGTGGCTGAAACCAGCAACCGCAAACACACGCTCTCCTTTTTGTACCAAATCAATAAGCACACGAGCAAAATGCTCGTCCCGCGCCGCATTTGAGGAAATATCTTTCAGGAACCCTGGTAAACCATACTCATCCGACACCTCTCGCCAATCCGGTCCATCGGGAAAATAGCGCTTCCAGGCTGTATCAATGTCGGCAACAGTGACAAGAGATATACGAATCAGCCAGCGCCTCATCATATCTACCTTTGTGTGTTATCTAACGATGGGCACTACGGCGTGGGCTTGAACCCCTCACGCTTTGGAGCCGGCTTCAACCTTTTCATTCTACGACCTGGCTTGGCCAGAATCTCTATATAAAAAGACTCTAACTCAAGTTCTTCGGCAGCATCAATACATTTGCCAATTTCAGCCACGTGAACCACCTTAGCCTCTTCAACTGTAGGGCCAAACTTACAGTCAAAATCCCAGAAATCAACGCCTTCCGGAAGCTTTCTTTTGCGCTCTCTCTTCAGATACTTTCTCACATCAGACCGTACAGATTCTATAAGCCTGTCAACTTTGATCTTCGGATGTACCAAACTGAAGGTTTTTTTCATCTTTATCCTCGGCGAAAAAGTTCCTGGGAAATATCATCGTGCGAGTCTCGGTGCAAAAGGCCATCACAACCTGTCAGTCCAGATCCAGAAAGGAACCGCACACCTTAGCGAAGGGCGCAAGATATGGGCCGTCCGGATCAGCTTCCAGGATTTGATCCCCTCGCCATGTAAATCTTATGAATTCCTGTGTGGCAAATTCATCGCGCCATGTCTCCTGGGTGGTGTATTCGGGAAGGGAATAATGGAGCTGAATCTGCGTCGCCAAAACGCCTCCTGGAATAGATGCAAAACCTTCCTGAACCCTGACCTCCTGAGGTTTGTCGTTTACAAAAATCCGGAGAGAGGATTCCGGAGCCCACGCGGGGATTCTTACAAACACAGCTTTTCCTGTCTCTTTTCGGATGATCAAACGCGCTGCTGTTCCGTCACGGACGGACGTTATGTGAACCCCGGACCGATTGTAGTCAAAATGGAAATTCACCCGGACATAATCGTCCGTAATATCAACGGTGCGCTCATATAGTTCGACCAGACTGTGCAAGGACGCCGCAGTATAATCGGTAACACAAATTTGACCGCGTAGATGTCCACTGCCGCCGATAGCGCCAACGAACCGTTCTGGCAGATTATGAAAACAGTCACGTTGCTCGGTCTTTCTGGGCTTCAACGGCATTGCCTCGCACACCTGAACTGGAATCAAGCGACAACGGACAAGTCTTTCCGCGTCATCCAGCAACTGGGGATCTTTGAAATGATTCCAGAGCAGCACGGCGATGTGTGCGATATCGCCGGTAGAAGCAATATCTCCTTCGAACCTGGCACCGATGTCATGGGTGACAAAACCCGAACAGCTAACCATTCGAGAGATGGCGTTCTTGTAGGTCGCAAGAATCGTCTCAAGACGATCTTCTTGCCTGTGAAAACTCGCCAGCATAAGCAGGCCCCGGATCGTGTTGAGATAAGAGTGGGTATGGTGCCCACATCCGGTAGCCAAACTTCCGTCCGGATTGACCGTGTGTTGAAAATGGAACTCGGCCAGACGTTCCACTTCTTCAAGGGCTTCCGGTGCACCAGTCGCTTCATGGAAGCAAAGCAAGCCTTCTATCGCACGGCCGTGGGTATAGACAGGATCTCCTCCTCGCCTCGTAGGCGTCAGGTTTTCCAACCTGGGGTCGCAGTTCGAAAGTTCCCACTGCATCAAATTCTGGCTGGCCTTACGCATTTGGGCAATCGCGCGTAGACCCTGGCGGTGCGCCTTTTCACTGCCTCGGTATGCAACAAGCAAGCCCAACGCCAGCATGGTCTCCCGATAGGAATGAATGTACCAGGTACCCACCTCGGTCGGATCTGGATCTTCGAGCAAGATACCAGTCGGATTATCGCACAACCGCCACGTGTTCTCGAGCATGGCGGCTTCAATGTCCGGTGGGATGTCAGAGCCGGTACAGGCCTGTAAACGGAGCATCGCATTCCACCATCGACCAATATTGTGCCCGGTACAATGTGGCCGAAATCGATATTGAGCACGTTGATCGGCATCCACAACCATATACCAGTAGGGTAGATAATTCTTTTCGGGGCAAAGGCACCCAAGAAGATTCTCTCCACATAGAACGAGGTGTTTAACAATTTCCACAGCGTTCTGATCCTTTCATGTTGTTTCACATCCTGGCACCTTCGACTCCTGGTGAGCCCGTCTCCAGATGGATGCCGAGATCCCCTGAGCAAGTCAAGGTGTACCATTTTTATACAACCTGGCTCGGCTGAATATAACCCACATACCGGGGCTTGCCAGACACATCATCGCCCACCTGAACACCCCGTTCAACTTCTTCCTCCCGGCCCGAACACCCCGTTCAACCCCTCGCCTCCTCTGAGGATCCCCCCATAACCCTATCTCCCACCCCAAACACCACTTACCTTCCCCCACCCTCCCCTGGCACGCCCCTTGCTTCTATTCGCCTCTATTCG
>JAQCGA010000562.1 GCA_027619145.1 bacterium
GTGCGCCAATGCCCACAGCGGATTTGATGCGGCCGTCTTCGCCGTCTCCGGCTTCGGTTACACCCAGGTGGAGGGGGTAATTCATCTTTTCGGCTTCCATGCGGTTGACCAGCAGGCGATAGGCCTGAACCATCACTTTGGGGTTGCTGGCCTTCATGGAGAAGACAATGTTGTGGTAGTCCAGGTCTTCGCAGATGCGCGCAAATTCCAGGGCGGATTCCACCATGCCCAGCGGGGTATCTCCAAAGTGGCTCATGATGCGGTCGGAGAGGGAACCGTGGTTGGTGCCAATGCGCATTGCGGTGCCGTGTTCTTTGCAGAGTTTTACCAGGGGGGCAAAGCGCATATGGATGCGCTCCAGTTCAGCCTGGTACTGTTCGTCTGTGTATTCGACAATCTGAAATTTTTTCTTATCCACATAATTGCCGGGGTTGATGCGTACCTTGGCAACAATTCGTGCGGCAATTTCTGCGGCGTTCGGGGTGTAATGGATGTCTGCAACAAGTGGGGCGTTGTAGCCCCGGTTCCGGAGTTCGTCCTGGATGTTCTGGAGGTTGCGGGCTTCATTCTGGCTGGGGGCAGTGAGGCGCACGTAGTCTGCGCCGGCTTCGATGATACGGATGGATTGTTCTACGCTGGCCTGTGTGTCCATGGTGTTGGTGGTGGTCATGGACTGGACGCGGATGGGGTTATTTCCGCCTAAGGGCACGCCGCCAATGTCCACTTCGCGGGTGCGGTACCGGCTGTATTCGGTGAGGCTGTTGCAGTATTTGTTGGGGTCGTTGAGAAGGTCTGTGTTGAGCATGTGAATTCTGGGTTCCGGGAGTCAAAGGTGACTGGGTTGAGCGGTGGACAAAATACAGGCAGATTGAGCCTGATTACGCGGGGTACGCCAGCTGTTGTGCCTTCATCAATATAGGAGAAAAGGAGGGGGGTGTCAATTGTGCACAGGGCTACTGGTCCAGGTTTAAGGTGACGACGGTGACGCCGGTTCCACCTTCGGTGTGGTTGCCCAGGCGCTGGGATTTGATGAGGGGATTTTCTTTGAGGTGCTGGCTCACGGCTTTGCGCAGGGTGCCGGTGCCTTTTCCGTGGATGATGGTGGCGCGATCCAGGCGCGCGAGGGAGAGTTCGTCCAGGTATTTGTCCACGGCCTCCAGGGCTTCGTCTACGGTGTGGCCGCGCAGGTCCACCTCTGCTGACACGTCGCGGGAAGGGCGGGTCCGCACCTGTACGGCGGGTTGGGGTTTGTCTTTGGAGGAACGGATTTCCAGGTCTGTGAGGTCCAGTTCGAGGCGGACTTTGCCTACTTCCACCATGGCACGATTTTCGCGAGTGGAGATGACGGTACCTTCTTTCTCGAAGCTACGGACCCAGACGGGGTCGCCGGGATTGAGGTGGGGCACCGGGGTGTCCGGTTCGGTGTCTTGGAGGATCTGTTTCAGTTCTGTCCGGGCCAGGTTGACCTGTTCGTGGGCTTGTTTGATGGAGGTTCGATCTGCGTTGCGGCGGCGGAGTTCGCTTACGGTGTTTTCAATGAGGGTGTTGGCACCGTCCAGAATGCGTTGTGCTTCTTCTTGGGCACTTCGTTTGAGCGCGCGTTCGCGGCGTTCTACCTGTTCCAGGCGGGTTTCCAGGTCGGCTTTGAGCAGGCTGGTTGTTTTTTGGTCGGCTTCGATCTGTTCCAGTTCTTCCCGGTATCTTCTGTAGGTGTCGTCCAGTTCTGTGATGAGAGCTTCTACGCGGCCTGTATCACTTCCTGCGATAGCAGTGGCATGGGCGATGATGTGGTCCGGCATCCCCAGGCGGCGTGCAATCTCGAAGGCGTAGCTGCTTCCGGGGAGGTGGAGGCGTAACTGGTAAGTGGGGCTAAGGGTTTGCGCGTCGAAGGCCATGGATCCGTTGGCGATGCCGCTTTCGTTGTGGGCGAAGGCTTTGAGAGCACCGTGGTGGGTGGTGGCCACCGTGCGACAGCCGCGCTTTGTGAGTTCGGTTAGGAGAGCCATCGCCAGGGCCGAGCCCTGATCGGGGTCCGTGCTGGCGCCGACTTCATCCAGCAGGATGAGGGCACCTCTATCCGCGCAATTACAGATTTCTACGAGGTTGGCCGCGTGGGAAGAGAAGGTGCTGAGGTCGTTTTCAATGGACTGGGCGTCGCCAATGTCTGCAAAAACGCCGGAGAAGATGGGGAGTTCAGATTTGGGTTGGGCGGGGATGGGCAGACCGGCTTGTGCGAGGAGAGCGAGCAGGCCGAGGGTTTTGAGGGCAACGGTTTTCCCGCCAGCGTTCGGGCCGGTAAGAACCAGGGTGTGGAAAGTGTCGGTGCCCAGTTCCAGGTCTAGAGGGACCATGGGTTCGGTCTGTTCCTGGTTGCGCAGGCGGTATACGAGGAGAGGGTGGCGGGCTCCGCGCAGTTGGACGTGGCTTTGCTGGTTGAAGAGCGGTTCGGTGCAGTTCAGATCTTGTGCAAAAGAGGCTCTCGCATAAATGGCATCGAACTGGCCCAAGATGTCCAGACTGTCGCGCAGGGAGTTGGACACGGCGGCTACTGCGGCGGTGAGTTCGGCCAGGATGCGCTTGATTTCCCGTTCTTCAGCCCCTTCGAGCTGGCGCAGGTGGTTGTTGAGTTCTACGGTGGCTACGGGTTCCACGAATACGGTGGCACCGCTGGCGGATTGGTCGTGGATGAGGCCGTCCATTTTGTGTTTCTGGTTTTCACGGATCGGAATGACGAACCGGCCGCCGCGCAGGGTGACCAGGCGATCCTGTACGACGCTGTCCGGAAGTTTGGAGAGGACAGATTCTACGCGATTTCGGATGTCTGTCCGGGTCTGTTCGATGCTGCGGCGGATGCGCCTGAGGTCCGGGCTGGCGGCATCTTTTACGGTTTGTGTGGCAGGGTCCAGGGCGGACTGGAGTTCATGTTCCAGGTCCGGGTGTTTGTGGAGGCCGGAGGTGAGTTCGCGGAGGTGGGGGTATTTCTCCTGGCGTTTTTCGAAGTAGGCAAGGAGATGGCGGGCATTCTGGAGGATATCGTACACGTCGAGAAGGTCGGGAATGCTAAGGATTGCGCCGGGTACTCTGACGGTCTGGAGGGCGTTGCGGATGTCCGGCAGGCTTCCTAAGGAGATGGCGTCATCAAAAGAAATGAGGTCCAGGGCTTCCAGGGTGGGGCGCAGGCGGGCTTCTATGAGGGCGGGATCGTCTGTGGGGAGGAGGGCGTCAATTTCTTCTCGGCCGAGTTTTGACGTGGTCCGTTCGGAAATGTGCGCCCGGATCTTGTCAAATTCGAGGGTTTTCAGGGTGTGGTCAGAAATGTGCATTCTGTGTACTCATCCCGTAAGGACACCTCAGGGGTTGCGATGTCGGAGAGGTTATTTTTTTTCGAGTCGCTCTTTGGATTCTTTTAAAAGGTTCTCCAACTGGTTTCCAGCCTGGCTTGCTTTTTTGGAGAGATCATCCACCACGCCGGGGGTTTTGGCCTGG
>JAQCGA010000563.1 GCA_027619145.1 bacterium
GGTCGATGTGCTGGCTTACCTGGATGCTGTGCAGGAAGATGTGCTGGAGAATGTGCGCGGGTTTTTGCCGTCCGAAGAAAAAGGCGATGGATCGAAGTTACCCGGTGGACCGGCTTTTTTGCGTCGGTACCAGGTGAATGTGCTGGTAGATCACGGAAGCTCCGGAGGGGCTCCGGTGGTTTTTGAGGACAATCCAGCATTTAAAAATCTGGTGGGGCGCGTAGAGCATCTTTCTGAAATGGGGGTGCTGCAAACCGATTTTAATCTCGTTCGGCCGGGAGCCCTGCACCGGGCCAATGGCGGGTATCTGGTGTTGAGTGCGCTGAATGTGCTGGGCAATCCGTACGCCTGGGAAGCCCTCAAGCGAGCGCTGAAAGGCCGGCAGGTGTTGATTGAGTCGGTCGGACAAATGATCGATACGATCAGTACTGTATCGTTGGAGCCCGAACCGATCCCGCTGGATGTGAAGGTGGTGTTGCTGGGGGATCGGTCCATGTATTATCAGCTCCAGGCGCAAGACCGGGAATTTGGGGATTTGTTCAAGGTCATGGCCGATTTTAACGAAGAGATGGACCGTACACCAGAAAATGAGCAGGAGTATGCTCAACTGATTGCCACTATGGTGCGGCGAGAAGCCTTGCGGCCGTTTGACCGGGGCGGTGTTGCGCGAGTGATTGAACACAGCGCACGGATGGTTGAGGACAACCAGAAGTTATCGATTCATATTCGAGGGTTGGTAGATTTGCTGCGGGAGTCCAGCTATTGGGCGTGTGAACGGGATGCCGAAGTGGTTACAGCAGAGGATGTACAGCGAACAATTGACACCCGAGTATACCGGTCTGAACGTGTGCAGCGGGAGATGGAACAACAGATTTTGCGAGATACCATTTTGCTCGATACCCACGGCACGGCCGTGGGGCAGATCAATGGGTTATCGGTGTTGCAACTGGGCGAGTATGTATTTGGGCGGCCCAGCCGCATTACCGCACAGGTGCGTATGGGACGTGGGGAGGTGGTCAATATCGAGCGAGAAGTGGAATTGAGCGGTCCGTCGCATTCCAAAGGGGTGCTCATTTTGTCGGCTTTTCTGGCGGGGCGTTACGCGGTGGATCGGCCCCTGTCGTTGTCGGCAAGCCTGGTGTTTGAACAATCTTACGGAGGGGTGGATGGGGACAGCGCTTCGTCTACAGAATTGTATGCCCTGCTGTCTGCAATTTCAGGGGTTCCGCTCAAACAGGGGCTGGCTGTGACGGGATCGGTGAACCAACATGGGCGGGTGCAGGCCATTGGGGGCGTGAACGATAAAATTGAAGGATTTTTTGATATCTGCAAGGCGCGTGGTTTCACCGGTGAGCAAGGCGTTCTGATTCCAGCGTCGAACGTGAAGAACCTGATGCTGCGCAAAGATGTACGGGAGGCAGTTTCTGAAGGCCAGTTTCAAATTTACCCTGTGGCGTCCATCGACCAGGGGATTGAGCTGTTGACGGGGCTGTCTGCGGGTACTGCCGACGATGCGGGTGCCTATGCCGAAGATACGGTGAATGGACGGGTGCAGCGCCGCCTGGCCGAACTGGCAGAAAAACGTTCCCGGTATCTGACTTCGGGAGACGATCGGGTTCAAGGATGAGCCGATGCGGAGGATGTTGCTTGCATGGGCAGAGGAGCGTGAGTTTCAGCCAGACGACAATTATGTAGGGGAAGCAAAGGACGCAGGGCAAGAGAAGTTGGAAGGGGCCAAAGAGTTCATCCTGTCTCTGGTGAGCGACGGAGAGCGGCACAGGCGGCAAGAACTACTCGAAAAAGGCATCAAGGCAAGGTTTGGACGACAGACGCTTGAAACGGCCCGAAAGGAGCCTGTTGAGGCCGGAGAACTGGCAGACGGCAAGCAGGGGAGAGAGGCCTACGTATGGGCAGAAAAAAACGTTACTACTGTGCCACATGTATGTAACGTTTCGGAGGCTGAAAAGGATTTCTCAACAGTTCTCACTCGGAGGCGCAAAAGGTGAAGCTCTGGAAGGGTTCGCCCTGGGCTGTGCGTTGATGTGCGAAGGCCTCGAAGCGCTGGCAAGAGCGCATCCCGTATTCAGAGCCAACTTTCCAGAGTACTCCGACAGGCTCGAACACTGGACGGACGCCGCGCGGGAACTGGCCGAGGAGCTTGAAGTGAACCCGTAGCACAGAGGCCATTTACACGGATTTCTTGACAACTCTGCACTTCTCCACACGAAAAGGGTGACAGCGTAAAAGTGCAAAGTATTATTTGGCTCGCCTCAACAGGCGGAACCCGAGGTGGGGGGAGGGGGGGAAGGAAGGCGAGGCGCTGATGCGATATGCCGACCGCGTGAACAGGGCGAGGTGGTAGAAGCCGCCGCCTCGGACGACGCGGGCCAAGCCCGACACAGGCCCCATGGGATCCACCTGCGCACTGCTTGAATACGAACCATACCAGTCCTGGCACCACTCCCACACATTCCCGTGCATGTCGTGCAGACCCCACAGGTTCGCCTTCTTCGTACCTACCTCGTGCCCATACTGTTCTACTATGGCCCAGGCATTGTCATAATACCACGCATAGTCCTTCAACTGGCTCTCGTCATCCCCAAATGACCACCGAGTCGTCGTTCTCGCGCGGCACGCATATTCCCACTCCGCTTCTGTCGGCAGCCGGTACAGAGAGTCTCCCGCCGCGACGTTCAATTTGTGAATAAATGCCTGCGCATCGTTCCAGGACACGTACGCCGCCGGATGATTGGCATTCGACTGAACAGAGCTTTGCCCGCCCCACGGCGTTGTGCCCATCACCGCCTGCCACTGTCCCTGCGTCACCTCGTATTTCCCCAGGTGAAACCCCTGGCTGATCGTCACCTCATGCTGCGGCCCTTCATCACTGTCGCGACCCGGCTCTGAACCCGGCGAACCCATCGTAAACGTCCCCGGCTGGACGTAGACCAGATCCATCGTCGTGCTGCCGGACAGCGTCACGGTAAGGCTGTTATCTTCCTGGCCTGCCCTCTGACCGTACGCCCTGGCGAAAAGGATGAAGTCGGAGAAGTCTACAGTCCCGTTTCCGTTGAGGTCGTACCTGGTCTGAGTGGAATTGTAAGCCTGCGCGAAAAGGACGAAGTCGGAAAAGTCCACCGTGCCGTTGCCGTTGAAGTCGGCGTCAGCAGCCGTCTGCGCCTGGAGCAGACCTGGCGCCAGGAAGACCGTCAGAAGCATCGAAAGGAAAAGTCCGCGTGATTTCACCGCCGTTCCCTCCCGTAAAAACAAAATGCCGCACCTGTAGCGTGCGACTCTTCAACATAGAAAGTCAAAGGATCTAAAGTGGACCCCACTGCCAAGACCAATTGATGGCGTCGATAGGCATCTCCGGCCATGTCCACCGTTTCTTGTAGAGGCGTGATGTGGCTCGGGAAAATGGGACCCCCTCTATGCTGTTTCCAGAAGAAGGGTCCTACCCTTTGGGAGGAAGCACGGATGC
>JAQCGA010000564.1 GCA_027619145.1 bacterium
TTCCTTTCCGTCATAGCGGCTGACACCCCCGTGAGTACCGAACCAGAAAGCCCCATCCCGGTCCTGGAAAACCGAATACACATCGTTGTTGATCAGTCCGTCCCGGGTTGTAACCGCATCCCATATCTTCCCATCGTAGCGACGGACGCCGCCGGAGGTGCTGAACCAGAGGACGCCGTCCCGGTCCATGCAGATTCCCCTGACCTGGTTGCTCCCTGGACCGTTCTTTGCGGTGATGGGGGTGAATGTCTGTCCGTCCCAACGGACGGCCCCGCCGTCACCCGCGAACCAAATATCTCCCCGGCGGTCCTCATGAATAGCCAGAATACGGGCGAGAGACGGGCCGTCTCCTCCAGAAAAGGTCGTAAATGTCCGCCCATCCCAACGGACGGCTCCACCGCTTCCCCCAAACCACAGGTCTCCCCGACCATCTTCATGGATGGTCGCAACAACAGGCAACGGCATTCCTTCTGTTGCGGTAAAATGCGTGGACGTCTCCCCATCCCACCGGACGGCTCCACCGCCTCCCCCAAACCACAGATCCCCCCGACGGTCCTCAAGAATGGCCAGTACCCGGGGAAAGAAGGTCAAACCGTCTGCTGCCCTGAACCTGGTGAACCTCTGTCCATCCCACCGGACGACTCCACCGCCTCCCCCAAACCAGAGATCTCCCCGACGGTCCTGGAACATCGTCCACACGGTATCCCCCTCCAATCCGTCGGTCGCATCGTAGGAACGCCAGTGGCCTTTTCCGCGCCCGGCAGGTTCCGCCTTTGGGAGAAGCAGCGGGATTCTTCTGCCCGGGCCTGCGGGCGCAGCGTACAGGCTCAGGTTGGTCCGGAAGGCTCCTCCCGGCTGGGCAGGACGGGAGTCTCTTTCCAGCACACTCAATACTTCCCGCCAGGCCGGATCCTTTCGGAGGGCTTCTTGTTTTTCCGAAACGTCGGAGACAGCGCCCACCTCGAACAGCCGGGCGAAAACGTCATCCGGTGTCGGCCGGCCGGGGTCGGAGGACTCAATGAGGCCATGTGCCTTCAGAATGGGAAGAAGCCGCCGGGAATAGACGGCTTCGAATTCTGCCCTCCGCTCGGGCGGGATTCGGAAGGCGAGACGGGCCAGAGTTGGAACCTTGCTGGGGGTATTCATTGAAACGCCTTTCTATGGGATTGTCATTTTCGTCGGGAGCGTGCCGGATATCGACAGAAGCAGGCAAAGATGAGGGCAGGCGTTAACGGACAATTGACAATTGACAATTGATAATTGATAATTGTCAATTGATACATCCCTTCCCTACCCTTCCGTCCTCCCTCTCTTATCCGTGCCCCGTGCCGCTTCCTCCGCCGCCTGCACCGGCACCATCACCGTAAACGCCGTCCCTTTTCCAATCACGCTCTCCGCAGAAATCTTCCCGCCGTGCTTCTCCACAATCCCATAGCTGATGGACAGCCCCAACCCCGTGCCTTTCCCCACATCTTTCGTGGTGAAAAACGGGTCGAATATCTTCGACAAATGCTCCTTCTCAATGCCTGCCCCCGTATCCCGAATTGCAATCTTCACCTGCCCATTCTCAACGTGCGTCTCGATCCAGATCTCCCCTTCGCCTTCAATCGCATCTGCCGCGTTCGTAAGCAAATTCATAAATACCTGATTCAGTTGCCCTGCATAACACTCCACCTGGGGCAAATCCCCGTACTTCTTGTGTACCTGAATCCGGTCCTTCAGATGGTGCTCCAGCAGAGCCAGCGTGCTGTCGATCCCTTCGTGCAGATCCACTGCCTTGCTCTCTGCCTCATCCAGACGAGAAAACGTGCGGAGACCTTGAACGATTTTCTTGATCCGTTCCGCCCCGTTGGAACACGAGTCCACCAGCTTGCCCAGAACCTCAAAGGCCCGGCCTGCACGCTCCTCGGGTTCTCCGGACAGCCCTGCATCTTTACAGACCACCTGCAATTCGCCAACATAGCGACGAAAATGGTCCATATTTGCGTAGATAAAACCAATCGGATTGTTCAATTCATGCGCCACGCCAGCCACCAGCTTGCCCAGGCCAGCCATTTTCTCCGAATGGACGAGCTGAGATTCTGCTGCTCGCAATTCGTCCAGGGTGCGTTTCAACTCGTTCCGCTCCTGGGCCAAATCCTTCTGAAGTTGACCCAGGCGCAGGGCACTCCGGATTCGTGCATGCAAATCTTCCGGTTCGAACGGCTTGGAAATGTAGTCATCTGCCCCCGAATCCAGGCCTTTCACTACATCATCCAAACCCGTCTGTGCCGTCAGCATAATCACTGGCGTGGTAAGATGCTGCGCACAAGTTCTGAGCTGACGCACTGCCTCCAGTCCCCCGATGCCCGGCATGCGCACGTCCATCAAAATCAAATCAGGGTCTGCCGCATCAGCCTGTTCCAGGGCCTGCTCGCCGGTTTCGGCGCGGACGACCCTGTAGTCGTCCATCAGTTCCTGTTCCAACAAATCCAGGTTGAACGGTTCGTCATCCACAATCAGAATGGTCTTGTTGGCACTCTCCATCTCACCCTTCCCCCAGCAATTGTTGAATCTTCTCGAACAGTTCGTCTTCGTCAATTGGCTTGGCTACATATGCGCTACATCTCACTTCAATTGCCCGAGCTTCATCTCCAGACATGGCATGCGCAGTAACCGCAATAATCGGCACGTTCTGGACCCCTTCGGTCTGGCGGATCAGAGGAGCCAGTTCCCACCCATCGATTTCCGGGAGGGAGATGTCCATCAGGATCAGGTCCGGCATTTCGCGCCGGGCGGCTTCAAGGCCAGAACGGCCGTCTGTGGCCTCAACAATTTCGTAATCCTCTTCCAGCAACTGAACCAGCAGGTCGCGATTCCAGTCGATGTCTTCAATGATCAGTATTTTTTTCATTTGGCCACCCCAGTGTATTGGTATTGGGTACTCATGCGTTGCCCTCCTGCCCGTATGTTGCTAGAACCCTTATCGTAAATATGCTTCCTTTGCCTTCTTCGCTGGTCACCGCGATGCCGCCCCCGAGCAATTCCGCCAGCCGCTTCGCAACAGACATCCCCAGGCCAGTGTCTCTGTGCGCAATGCCACTGCCTTCTACCTGCCGAAAATCGGCAAAAAGCGCCGTGAGATGTTCCTTTGAAATCCCAGGGCCACTGTCCTTTACAGTGATTCGAAGATCCTCTCCCTGGAGATCCGCGTGGACCTCGATACGCCCTTTGCTCGTATGCTTCGCCGAGTAACCGAGCAGGTTCACCAGGATCTGCCTGAGGCGCGCGCGGTCTGTCCTTACCGGGCCTGTATTCGGCAAAACTTCGTGAAAAAGTTCGACCCCCGGCTTCAGAATCGAGCCCACCGTGTCGCACGCGCTATCTACGACCTGGGCGACGTCCACGGCCGATACCTGCACCTGCAGGTTCCCGGCTTCGATACTCGTCAGGTCCAGGATATCATCCACGAGAGTTAACAGATATTCTCCGCCCTGGCG
>JAQCGA010000565.1 GCA_027619145.1 bacterium
TGGAAGATCAAGGCGGTGTGTTGTACAGAGACTGGCGCTTTTTATTATTGCAGTTGATGCCGATCCTTGGGTTTCTGGGCGCATTTGTCTTCAAGCGGCACCGGGAGCGGCTGGTGGGTGATGTCGCGTACGCCCGGAGGCGTCGGGCAAGTTCGGACGCCCGGAAGAGGCTTTCGGAAGCGCGGCGGATGCTGAAAGAGGACGATGATGGGTTTTATGTAGAGCTTAATGCTGCATTGGCCCGGTTCCTCGCAGACCGGTTGAATGTGGCTGCCGCGGGAATGACGGGGGAGTCTGCTGCTCGGATTCTGGGCGACAAAGGGGTATCGGCGCCGATCATTTCTGAAGTAACGAAGGTATTTCAGGAATGTGATTTGGCACGGTTTGCGCCGGGGCAAGTTGCGGCAGGGGCCCGCACAGAATTGTATAAGACGGCTGAACGTCTTCTTGGTGAACTGGAGGGCCGAGTATGAACCGGTACGATGTGATTGGGGTGTTCGTGTTCCTGTTCACGCTGGTGGCCTGGGGCGCTGCGAATGGACAGGAGGTGAGCGCTCAAGGATATAACGAAGGGAACGAGTTATATCGACAGGGTGACTATTTCGAGGCAGCGGCCCGATACGAGAACGTGTTGAAGCAGGGGATTCGTAATGGGTTCTTATACTACAATTTAGGGAATGCTTATTTCAAGGCCGGTGAGATTGGCCGGTCGGTTCTGGCCTATGAACGGGCGTTGCGTCTGGTACCTGGTGATGAAGATGTACGTGTCAATTTGCGTTTTGTAAATGCCATGAAGGTGGATAGAGAACCGGATGCAAACGAGAATATGGTGACAAAGGTTTTGTCTGGTCTGTACGGAATGTTACGTGTGGGTGGGCTGGCGATTTTTTGTAGCTTGTGCCTGTTTGGAGGTTTTGGATTTGGGATCTGCTGGTTGTTCAATCCACGGTTGCGCCTGGTCTGGGTTGGGTTGCTGGTTTTGATGGGAGCCGGGTTGTTGGGGGGCGGTTCGTTGCTGGCGCTGAAAATTCATGACCGCGAGGCTTTGCAGGAGGCGGTGATTCTGGTAGATGAGGCGGTTGGTCGCAGCGGACCGAGCGAGGATTATTTGCAGGTGTTCACCGTGCACGAAGGTACGAAGATAACTCTTGAACGGGCCGAAAAAGATTGGCTTCTCGTGCGTCTTTCCAACGGTGTTGGTGGGTGGATACGAAAAGGTGCAATGGAACGGATCTGAGACCGAGGGCCGTTTTGTTCCATTTTTTGGCCTGCCTTCGGGTAAGGCTTTTTTTATTTTGACCCAATGCGGTTGCGCGTGTATATTTTGCTGACAATAATGATGGTTTTTTGTATTTCTTTGTGTGTCATCTAACAGACAGGTGCCTTCTTATGCCGCTTCATGCCTGGTTTCAATGTTTTCGAGGATGTCGTGGGAAATATCCGCTGACGCAGGTTATTTACGAATGCCCTGACTGCGGTGGCTTGCTGGAAGTGCAGCACGATATGGAGGCCCTTCGCAAGAGGTCTGGAGCGGAATGGCGTACTCTGTTTGACAGCCGGTACATGCGCACGGAATGGCCGTACGGGAGTTCTGTATGGGGGAAGAAAGAACTGGTTTGCCCTGAGGTAGAAAACGACCACATTGTGTCGATGTATGAAGGGGGTAGTAATTTGTTCTGGGCAGATCGGCTGGGCAGGGAAATTGGCCTGGGTGATTTGTGGGTGAAGCAGTGCGGGAACAGCCACACAGGTTCGTTCAAAGACCTGGGAATGACGGTGCTGGTGTCCATGGTGAATCAGATGGTGCATGATGGGCAGGAAATTCCGGCGGTAGCGTGCGCATCTACTGGAGATACGTCTGCGGCGTTGGCCGCGTATTGTGCGGCGGCCGGAATGCAGGCGGTTGTTTTTTTGCCTCGCAATAAAGTGTCTACCGCGCAACTGGTTCAACCTATGGCCAACGGGGCGCTGGTGCTGAGTCTGGATACGGACTTTGACGGGTGTATGAAGCTGGTGCAAGAGGTATGTCTAAAAGAAAATATTTATCTTGCAAATTCGATGAACTCCTTGCGCGTGGAAGGCCAGAAGACGATTTGCGTGGAGCTTTTGCAGCAGTTCGATTGGGAAGTGCCGGACTGGATTGTGATTCCAGGCGGGAACCTGGGCAATGTAAGCGCGCTGGGAAAAGGGTTTCTGGAGATGCAGGAAATGGGTATGATTTCGCGTCTTCCGCGCATTGCTGTGGCCCAGAGTGCACGCGCAAATCCGCTTTATACGAGCTTTGTGAACGGATTCGACAGTTTCGAGCCGGTCCGCGCGGAGCAGACCCTGGCCAATGCAATTCAGATTGGAGATCCGGTTAGTAGAGAGAAAGCGATTCAGGTGCTGAAGCTGTTTAACGGTGTAGTGGAACAGGCGACTGAAAACGAATTGGCCGACGCCGTTGCCCGTGCGGACCGGACCGGGTTGTTTACTTGCCCGCACACAGGGGTTGCGTTTGCGGCATTGTTTAAACTGGTGGATCGTGGGGTCATTGAGAAAGACGAGCGCGTGGTTGTGATTTCAACGGCCCACGGGTTGAAGTTTACGGAGTTTAAGGTGAATTACCACCGGGATGCCCTGCAAGAATTCGGTGTGACTGCTCAGCATGCCAATAAACCTGTAGAGGTGCCTGCAACTTTTGAAGCGGTGAAAAGTGCATTGTCCCAGAGGCTGGAAAAACGGGGAGGTTGACAGAATCGAGTGGATTGATTACATTCTCGTTGTGAAAGATAGTGGTGATTTGATGCATATTGCAGCCACTATAAAAAAATTGCTAAAAAGCGATAGGAAGTGTTCGGGCTATCTTGCCTGAATCTATGATTTTTCCCAGGGCTTTTGGCGTTGGGATTTTTTTATTTTACATGCTACGTTGTGCCGGAGGTGTTTGAATGGGACAGAATGAGATCCCGCGTGGAAATTGTAGCTCGACGCTGGCTGTGCATGCAGGAGAAGGTGGAGGGCACTGGGGGCACTCGCTTACGGTGCCAATTGCACAGACTTCCACATATGTGTTTGAAAACATGCAGGCGGTGGCGGATTTTGCGTCTGGGAAATCTACGCGGCTGGATTATGGCCGGTATGGAAATCCCACGCAAGAGATTGCTGAACGTAAGCTGGCAGAGCTGGAGGGTGCGGAGGCGGGTCTGCTGTTTGCCTCGGGCATGAGTGCGGTAACCACTGCGTTGCTGGGCATGCTTTCTACCGGACAGCACGCGGTGATTGCAGACGATTGTTATCGCAAGACGGCGCAATTCTGCAAGATGGTTTTGCGTAAGTTTGGGGTGGAAACCACATTTGTCCATGCTGGAGATTATGAAGCGTTGGAAGGGGCTATTTGCGAGAATACCAGGGTGATTATTGCAGAATCTCCAACCAACCCGCATCTGAATGTAATGGATCTTGAGAAGGTCGTGGAAATTGCAAAGGCACGGCGG
>JAQCGA010000566.1 GCA_027619145.1 bacterium
GCATGCAAAACCCGCACCGTCCAAAGATCCCCCCTGCGAGTGGTTTTCGTCGTAATACCCGCCGTAACGCCATCGGTAAACGGAGCCAGCACATAGCCTGTTCTGAAGGGAAGTTGTGCTGTCTTTTTATAGATGGCAACCGGAGCAGGCACGTCCTGCCCCCCCAACGCGAGCCACCCCTGGACAGGGTCGTTCTGGCCGCAGGTGATCCTGGGCGTCATTTTAATCAGCGGAAGAACCTCCAGGTTGGGTGGGCTCATGCGGCCAGTACGTACGGCTTTCGTCTCCGGGTCAAGGAGGAGTCGATAGGGCATGAAGTGGAAGAGGGCTTCATAGGTATGTTTGCCCTCCCCGATGAGTTCATCAAAAAGGAGGAAATAATTGGGTTTAATGAACATAATGGAGCGCTGGTGCTGGATACTTGCATCCAGGCCAGCATAGGGAGCGTCATAGGTAGCCACGGCAACGTCAGAGCGTTCGTTGGACCGCCAGGTGGTTTTGTCACGGGCAGGTTCGACCCATTGATCAATGGTTTGCGTGCGGCGGTTCTGGCCGCAGCCATCCACCAGGACGGTATTGTGAGCCTGGGTCGTTCGGTAGAAAGAGGTCCAGTCGTTGGGGAAGTAGGACGTGATCCCGGGGTCCACGATGAATGGGATGCCCCCGGCGTGTAGGTCGAAGCTGAGCATGTCTTCGTGCTGATGGAACCGGCCGAAGGGGCCGCCTTCGAAGAGGAGGTAGGCGGCGTTGCGGTCCCAGCTGCTACGCATCGCAAAGTAACCAGAGTCCTGTCTTGCGATGGAGGTATAATCTGGGTGCGTACCTTCTTTGCCCTCGGTACCCGCCCAGAGGGCCGCCGGGTCATTGAGAATACGGCCCGGTCCGGCAATTGCGCCGCCGTATTTGCTGTCTGTGCTGCCAGCGTCCGAGATGGATGGGCGAGAGAAGTCCGGGCGGGTGATGGAGACACACCAATCGTACATGCGCCGGATCCCGGCTTCCAGTTCCGGGTCCAGGGTGCGGCCAAATTTTTGGGCCACGCGGTAGGCGTTGAGGAACCAGGAGGCAATGGCCATCTGGTAGCCGGGCGTGAGTTCGTAGGAGGCACCGTCTGACATGACCTGGATGTTCATGTCATCTAGGAGGCGCTGGCTGGCAGCTTCGTACCAGGCATTGGCTTCGCGGAATTCCGGGAAGGAGCAGGCCATGGCCAGCATGGAGCGGCCTTCGGAGATGGTTTTGTTGGAAGGAGGGAAAGATTCAAATTTGAGGAGGTACACGACGTGTTCATAGATGGATTTGAGCAGGTCGATGAGGGTGCGGTCTTCTACTTCGGGACAGTCGGCCAGGGTGGTGAAGGCGTCCACCAGGGTGCAGTAGGCGCGCTGGCTGACAATGAGAGAGTGACCCCATGCCAGGCCGCCGGAACGGACGCCGTAAGGCATGGGAGTGCGGGCCATCCAGTCCTGGAGGATGGTTTCAACCCCTTTTGCATATTTGGGGTTCTGGGTTTCTTCCCAGGCGTTTTCGAGGGGGGTGAAGTAGGGGAAACCGTGGATGCGGATGGACCATTCAATGTAGCCGTAGGGGTTGGCGTCCCAGTCCACGCCGTTGGGCCAGTGGTGGCCCATCATGTGGCCGGCGAGAATCCGGTCGGCTTCTTCCAGGTTGGCTTTGGGGGGTTCCTCTCGTTCCACATGGCGGCGGTCGAAGGTGCTGGTGCGGAAGTAACGGGCAATTTCTCGCAGGGTTTCTTCGGTGGAGGTGACCTGTTTGGTGGCTTCCAGGCCGGGGTGGTCCAGGTTGAGGGTGTTGATCAGGGCCTCGTCGGTCATCCGAGGCCCCTGGACAATGTCGCGTTCAAGGAGGCGGATGTTGCGGATGCGGCCGCCTTGCGGGAGGGTGATGTTTCCGGAAGTTGTGTCTCCCCAGCCCTGGGTGGGAAGGCCCAGGGTGTAGAAGCATTCTGCAGGGAACCGGAACTCCTGCCAGTCTTCCCAGATGTTGCCGCCGCGCGGGGAGACAATGGCGTTGAAGCGGTACCCGTCGTCTTCACTCATGGCTTCACTGCGATGGCCGGAGGAGAGGGTGCAGGTGATCTGGCCGTCCACGCCTGGTGGGAGATAGATGTCCGCGCGGAGTTCATTGGCGCAGGTCCAGTCTCCAATATCCATGGGGAGATCAATACGGGCTTCGTGTTCGGCGTCCACGAGGGGCCATTCGGTGAGGATGCGGTCGTCGCGGAATAAGGAGAGGTCCATCGGTTGTTCCATTGGAAGATCCTTTCAGGTGTGGGTGGTACGTTCGGAAATTTCGTGAAAAAGGGTTTGGGTGCAAGATCCTGGCGACGGTGCTCCGGGTACGCCAGGGGGCTTCGAGTGTGCTGCGGTGCTCCTGTCCTCCAGGATTGCGGGCGTAGCAGGGAACAGCCTCGGAAAAGCGTTGCAAGACCGAAAAAATCGGTTACTTTTACAGGCAGGATGGTCTCGCTGGCAGGTATTGAGATTGCATACGTAAGTGGTTTTTGTAGGGGTAGCCCCCCGTGGCTACCCGGTCTGTTTCATTTGTTTTGTGTAGGGGCGAACCTTGTGTTCGCCCGGCCTTTTTTTCAGGACAGTTCCGTTTTCTCTTTCGGCGCATGGAGGATGTCATGGGCATTCGTGTGGGTATTTGCGGTACAGGGGCGTTTGCAAATCATTTTATCCCGTTGTTCAAAGCGCATCCCGAGGTGGAGCAGGTGGTGTTGTGCGATCTGGATGCGGAGAAGTTGAAAGAGAAATCAGAGCGGTTCGAACTGTCGGATACGTGTGCGTCGCTGGATGAATTGTGCGAACGCGACGTGGACGCGGTAGCGCTTTATACACAACATCATGTACATGGGCCGCAGGCGGTACAGGCGCTGGAAGCCGGTAAGCATGTGTATTCCGCGGTGCCATCCGCGGTGACGCTGGATGAGATCACGAATCTGGTCCAGGTGGTGGAGAAGACGGGGCGGATTTACATGATCGGGGAAACGAGTTATTATTATCCGTGTACGATTTATTGCCGCGACCGGTTTCAGAAAGGGGATTTCGGGCATGTTGTATATGGAGAGGCGGAATATCATCATGATTATGTCCACGGAATGTACGATGTTGCCAAATGGCGGCACGGAGACCAATGGGAGCAGTATTTCGGAATGCCGCCGATGTTTTATCCCACGCATTCGACGAGTATGATTGTGTCTGTAACCGGAGCGCATGCGACGCACGTATCCGGTATGGGCTTTGTGGACCGCCATGAAGATAATCTTTATGCGCGAAAAGACAACGTCTGGAAGAACCCCTTCAGCAACGAAACCATGTTGTGCCGGATGTCCGATGGAAGTATGGCCCGAATCAATGAGTTCCGGCGCATTGGTCACCCGGGTACGGTGGGGATGAGTTTGTATGGAACAGAGGCGGGGTACGAGGAGCAGGTGAGT
>JAQCGA010000567.1 GCA_027619145.1 bacterium
CGCGCCCGGCACCGGCTTCGTAGCCGCCTTTCGCTTTTTCGCCGGGTAGGCCTATGTAGCCCACACCACGGCCGTTGGTGTAGCCAATGACCAGGGTGTGGGGGAAAGGCGAGCGAGCCACGATTTCCCGGGCGAGTCCGTTGAGGGGTTCGCCGGGAAGGGTGACCAGGGCGAAGGGGCCGCAGGAGATGATCTGGATTTCTACGGGGTGGAAGTCCGTTCCAGTTTCTTCGCGGCGGTTGGGCAGGAGGGGCAAGCCAACTGTGTTGGAGGTGACTTTGAGGGAGGCCTCAGGAAGTGGGCGCGCGCATTTTGCGGCTGCGATGGCGCGGTCTGCAAAGAAGCGCGCCATTTGCGTCCGGGCTTCTTCGCCCCGGCGGGCGGGGACGATGTCTCCGGCGCAGCCCTGGAGGAAGCAGGTTTCGCCGCCTAAGGCTTCGCTGATGTGGTTGCAAGCTGGGCCGGGCCAGTCTGCGGAGATGCCCTCGTGATGCGGGTAGATGGAGACGGAGTGACAGGGTACACTGAAGAGTGTGGCAACGGCTTTGCCGTCTGTCCCATTCAGGCTCAGTAAGGTCAGTGTAGGGTCCACGATGCCGAAGCGTAAGCCGTCTGGCAGGGCATACGGATTTTCAGGATGGAGCGTGCTTACGACGTTGCCGTTTTCATCGATGGGCCTGCGGTTGAACAGCCATTCTGCTGCGTTGGCGCGGCCCAGCGAAAGAGAAACAGGTTGGAGGGCACTCTGCGCTTGTTTGACGATGTTCGCACAGGTTTCGGGCAATTTTTCGCACCAGGCCTGGTAGATGGGATCGTTGAGGAGGGTTTGCATGCGGTCGCTGGAACGCGAGTGCCGGAAGGTGGATGCGGTGAAGGGCGCACGTGGGCCGGAGTGGGTGTGAGATGCGGCGAAGAGAATGTTTTTCTCCGGGATGCCGGTGGATTCGTGTACGGCTTTTCTCGCGTTGGCAACGGCTTCTTCAACGGCATCGATGATGTCCAGGCAGAGGAAGGCAGCGGTGGTGTCTCCGTCCGTGAGAACGAGGGCGCGTCCGGCGAGCGGATCGAGTACACCGTTGTAGGGTGTGCCGTGGACCCAGTTGATCATGCCCGGGTCTGGGGTGATGTCCACTTTCGCTGTGCCGGCAGAGAGGCCCGCCGAGGCGCGTTTACAGGTGAGGGTGAGGAGGAGGATGCAGGTGAAAAAGAGTGTGAGCGTGAGCATGGGAGCTCCTTGTGAGAGGGGGTGGAGACAGGTTCTGAGTTTGGAAGAATTGAAATTATCAATTATCAACTGACAATTGTCAATTGGCAATTGATCCTGCATGGGCCCTGGCCTGTTGCAGGGCCGATTCCCGCTGAATGGTGTTTATACGGCTTACGAGTTAAGCCCCAGGATTTTTTCCGCGTTCCGGTAGCTGATGTTTTCCAGCGTATTTTGGTCCACTTTCAAAAGGGCGCGTTTGACCAGGGCTGATCCGGGGTACGAGAAAGGGACGTGCGAACCAAAGAGGAGGTGGTTTGCTCCGCCCTGTTCTACGAGGACTTCTGCATCCCGGTGGACCTCGGCCAGGGAGAGATCCACGTACCAGGACTTATCACGCAGGTTTTCCTGTTGCCAGAGGGGGCAGCGGGCCAGGCCGCGCATGTTGGTGAATACCAGGGTGACGTTTGGGACTGCGGCCAGCAGGTTGGCAACGGCACTGGGGTTTACAACGGTCCCAGGGTCCATCCAGTGGCGTTCCCGTGCGTCTTCTATTCGGTACGGAATGAAGAGGGGCAGGTTCCGTTCCGCACAGGCTTTGGCAACGTTTTGTGCGAGCAGACCGTCTATGGGGAAGTCCTGGTACTGAGGGAAGATGCGGACGCCTTTCATGTTCAGGGTTTCGTGGCAGGTTTTGAGGTCATCTTCCCAGTGGATGTAGGTGGGGTTGAGGGTGGCCAGGGGGATGAGGCGGTCTTTGAAGGGGTGAATGGATTCTGCCAGGGTTTCGTTGGCGGGTTGCACGTTGCGGTGAAAGATGGCTTCGATGGGTGAGACAGCGGCTTTGCTGATGCCGGAACGGTCCAGGCGGGCCACAAGGGTTTCAGGTGTGTTGTCCCGGAGAGAGCGGAAGGGCCATGTGCCCAGCCATGCATTGGTGTCGATGATCATGCGGCCACTCCTTCGTCTTTTGTGTGCAGAGGTTTTGTGCCCTGTTGCGCCAGGATGCGTTCGGCATTGTCCCAGAAGATAAGCTCTTTCTCGTTTTCGGTGAGTGTGGCGTCCAGGACTTTTCCAATGCAGCCGTCCATGGTGCCGTCTGAGCCGAAGAGGACGCGTTCAACGCCGAGTTCGGCAACGGCGAATTCGACCTGTCCGTCGTCCAGGTTGCTACCGCTGGTGTCAATGGTGACGCTGGGGGAGGCGTTGCGCAGACCGCGTACGGTCCGTTCCCAGTCTCCTCCGCCGCCCATGTGGGCGTGGATCAGGATGGCTTCCGGGAATTTTTCGCTGGCTTTTGTGAAGTCTTCGCCGTGGGAGATCAAGGGTTGCTGACTCAGATGTTCGGGGGCGGAGAGATAACCTGCGTGTTCCAGAAGGGGGACGCGACGCTCTGTTGCAAGCTGGAGTACGGGCCAGACGGCGGGATCCCATATTTTATACTGGTTGTAGAGTTTGATGCCAATCATGCCGGCGTTGAGGCAGCGTTCGATTTCGTCCAGAGCTTCCTTACCGTAGCCGGGGATAACGTAACACATGCCCCGGATGCGGTCTGGACGGTATTCCATGGCGCGCAGGACGCCGTTGTTGCAGGTGCGGACTTCGTCCATCGAGGCGATACGCCCACCGCCGATGGGGCGAGAACACCAGTACTCGGTGACGCCCACGGGGTCTCCGCTGGCGATGAGGGCATCTGCCGAGGTGTCTGAGTTGGGTTGGGTGGCAACGTGAGCGTGTACATCGATTTTAGGGCGTTTCAGCCCGGTTTCAATGTTCATCGTTCGCTCCTTGCAATGGATGTTTGTTTGCGGTTGGATGAGATTTCAAGCGTAGTCGTAGGTGTGTAGAAGAATGGCGAAATTTGATCTGTAGATCAAAAGAAATTTTGACCCGCGTTCAGCGCGTTTGTTCCCCGGATGCGTGAAGATGAGGTAGGAATGAAAAGATTCTTGATAAGTGAACGAATGTTCACTATGTTATCATGCGACGGTCGTTGAGAATAAGATATGAGGTACGGGCTTATGCACAGGGGGATTGAAGATGCAATTTCTTTCACAGGAGGCATTTCAACGGGCCAGGTCGTTTGTGATGGATCAGGGGCAGAGGCTGGACCAGCGCCTCTGGGCGTTCCACTTTGAGTCCGGGGCGCGAGGCGATGTTCTTGCGGCGCTTGCGACGTATCAGAATGAGGATGGCGGGTTCTGTAAGATTGAGCCGGATATTCAGACGGAGGCGTCTTCGGCGCTGGCAACA
>JAQCGA010000568.1 GCA_027619145.1 bacterium
TGTGCCGGGCTGCAAAGTGGTATATACGGGAGAAAGCCAGGGTGATAAGAGGAGCTACCGGGTGAGTTTCAAAAAGATCTCCGAGCGGTTGCCGGAATTCCAGCCGAAATGGACGATGAAAACCGGTGCGGAGCAACTGTATCACTTCTTGAAAGAGTTGAATTTGACGCCAGAGATGTTTCAGGGCCGAAAATTTGTGCGGCTTGCTCAGCTTCAGCACCTGATGGATAGTGGACAGGTCGAATCGGATTTGCTCTGGGCAGGTGCGCAGAAGGAGAGTATGCGATGATCGACGGTGTAGTTGTGGCTCCGCTTCGACAGATTTCGGACGAACGTGGTAAGATTATGCATATGTTGCGATGTGATGCGGAACACTTCGAGAAGTTCGGAGAGGTGTATTTTTCAGTGGCGTATCCGGGCGTTATTAAGGGCTGGCATATTCATACGCGGCAGACGCAGAATTATGCGGTGGTGTCCGGTATGATCAAGCTGGTGTTGTACGATTCGCGCGATGACTCTCCGACAAAAGGGGAGTTGATGGAGCTTTTTATTGGTGAAGACAACTATGTGCTGGTGAAGATTCCCCCCGGGATTACCAATGGATATAAGACGATCGGGGTGAAGCCGGCGATGCTGGCGAATTGTGCGGATGAGCCGCACGACCCCAACGAGATGCTCCGGGAAGATCCTTTTTCGCCTGAGATCCCTTATGATTGGGAGCTCAAGCACAGGTAAGAGTTCAAAATGAGGCGGGTGGTGTTGTGACCAAACGGGTGATGATTACAGGTGGCCGGGGGATGTTGGCCACGGATTTGACCACGCAGCTTTCTGAGCGGGGTGGGTACGAGGTCTGTCCGTTGTCGCATGCAGAGTTGGATGTGACGGATGGCGTTCGGGTGAAGGATGCGGTAGAAGAGATGCGTCCTGGTGTGGTGATTCATACGGCGGCGATGCATGTGGACCCCTGCGAGGAGGATCCCGACCGGGCGCTGGAGGTGAATGCCTGGGCCACGCGGTCCCTGGCGCGCGCCTGTGAACAGCACGGAGTTACGCTGGTCTATATCAGTACCTGTGGACTGTTTGGAGACAGGTTGAGGGCGTATTCGGAATACGATCCGGTGGTGCTGAAGACGGCGTATGCCCGCTCCAAATACGAGGGGGAGTTGTTTGTGCGCCAGTTCTGTGGGCGTCATTTTATTGTGCGTCCCGGATGGTTGTTCGGCGGGAGTGTGGCGCATGCGAAAAATTTTGTGGTGAAGCGGCGGGAGGAAGCGACAAAGGCCCCGGTGGTGCGCAGCGTGTTCGACAAGCACGGGTCGCCCACCTATACGGGGGATCTGTCTGGAAGAATTGCGGATTTGCTCGAGACGGATGAATACGGTACCTATCACGTGACCAACGGGGGCGGGTGTTCCCGTGCGGCGTACGTGCGGCGTATTCTTACGTGCTTTGGGCTGGAGACTCGGGTGGAGGAGGTGGATTCAAGCCATTATCCGCGCAAGGCCGATGTTCCGGATTGTGAGATTCTGGAAGGGTTGAACTGCCAATTTCTGGGCATGGAGCCGCTTCCGCCCTGGGAGGAGGCCGTGGCGCGGTACGTGGAAATGATCCGGGATGAGGTATCCGGGTGATGGCGGACAACGTTCCGATATCGGTTCTGATGACAGTGCGCAACGGGGAGCCTTATGTGGAAGAGGCGGTGCGGAGCGTTCTGGATCAGGCGTATCGGGATTTTGTGTTTTTGATTCTGGACAATGCTTCTACGGACCGGTCTAGAGAAATTGTTCGGGGGTTTCAGGATTCAAGGGTTCGTCTGGTGGAATTGGAGCGTGATTACGGACAAACCGGCGCGTTGAACCGTGGTCTTGAACTTGCGGATACGCCCTATATTGCCAGGATGGATGCCGACGATGTTTCGCATCCGCAGCGCCTGGAACAGCAGATGGCATTTTTAAACAAACATCCGGACGTGGCTCTGGTTGGATCCTGGTGCGAAGTGATCGATCTGGACGGGCAGGTGTTCTCGCAGTTCCGGTTGCCTGTGGATCATTTCGAGATTCTGGAAGGGATGTTGTTTGAAAATCAGTTCATCCATTCGGCGGTGGTTTACAACCGGGAGGCGGTTCTAGCTTGCGGAGGATACGATGCCGGGTTCAAACATGCCCAGGATTATGCGCTCTGGTGGCGAATTGGGCTGAAGCATAAGGTGGCGAATGTTCCGGAGTTTCTGGTCCGGTTGCGCATGCATCCGGGGCAGGCCACGCGTGCATTCCGGGCAGAGGCCGCAGAGGAACCGTTTCAAATTGTCTTGAACGCACTTGGCGATCCGGGGTTGCCGGTTGAAGTTCGAGGTGCGGTTCGCAGAGCTACTGCGTATGCGGATTTGAAGTATGCTGCTGCAATTTCCGGGTTTGAAAGATGGAGTCGGCCGGTAGCCCGTATGGCGCGCGGTCTTTTTAGAGACCCTTTGCTGGTGATGGACCGGTCCGCCCGGAGTTATGTGGCCCGCGTTCTTCTTGGACAGCGAGGTTTCCAGGCTGTGCGCAATTTGAGGCGGGGTGCTGATGCAGCCGGAGAAGAGCGTGCGGCGCGGTCTGGTTCACCGAAATGCGGTTGAGGCGATGATGGACGAACCGGGTACGAAAAAGATCAGGGTATTGCACGTTTTAAATAATCTGGACTTCGGTGGCGCGGAATCGTACGTTTATAAGCTGGTTAAGAATCTCGATGGCAGGCGATACGAAAGTTATCTGGCTTATACATGCGGCGGCCCGTTTCTGGAACAATTTGAGGCGCTTCCGGTTCGGTCGTTTCAGGTGGGCAACCGGGCGTTGAATTTCAGAAACTGGATGTCGAACGGGCTTGCGATGTGGCGGCTGTATCTTTTTGCCAGGAAAAATCGCATTGATGTGATTCACGCACACATGTTCGAGGTCTATTTCTGGGTAAGTTTTGTTGCCGCACTGGCACGTATCCCGATGGTGAGGACGATTCACAGTATTTTTAAGGATGTGTATCCCCGGGCGGCTTTCGTAGAAAGAATTTTTTCTCACATTCCCGGGCGCACGATCGTTCTTACGGCTTTCAGCCGCAGTGAGCTGATCGGTTTCGGCATTGGACCTCGGAAAGTGGAAGTGATTCCCAACGGGATTGAATTACCAGATTCTACGACCGATTTTCGTGTGAGCGCAGACGCGTTGAAGCAGAAATTCGGTATTGAGGACGGGAATGTTGTAGGTACGGTGGGTCGGCTTTCGGGGCATAAGAACCATGAGATGTTTTTAAAGGCCGCCGCTCTTGTACTGACCGAGATGCGGGGTGTGATGTTCGTGCTGGTAGGAGATGGACCCCTGCGCCCATCTCTGGAGTCGTTGGTTCGGGAATTGGGGATTGAGGAGCAGGTTGTTTTTTTTGGGTGGTCCAGGGATATTTATTCGGCAATTTCGGT
>JAQCGA010000569.1 GCA_027619145.1 bacterium
TCACCAATCTTCCCTATAAAATCCTACCTTCTGGCACACGGCAGTTGGGATACCACCGCGAATCTTCCGGTGGAAATGTGTCGGGGTTCTGCATAGATGCAAACTCGCTCAATCTCGGTCGAATCTCATCCTCCCAGATTCCCTCCACATCATCATACGTCAACGCGGTATGATCCGACACCTCCTGCTCGTACGCCGCCCGCAACTCTTTTGCTTTCTCTCCGAACAGCGCCACAATATCCGCCACCATCTGCTCCCCAACACGGCGGTCGGACGTCTCGTTTAAATCCCCCATCGCAAAATTCGGTGCCCGCGAATCGTCCATTCGAGACATATCCACGCAATCCGGTGCAACAGCCCACAACACCGTCGTCTCCCCCCGCCCAGCGTGTCCGCCCAATCCTTTGCCATCCTCATACCGTTGAATATCCGTCCCCACACTCATCAGCGAATACATCCGTACACCCACGTGTGCCTGCATAATCTCAATCACCACCGGAACGTCCAGCCGGTGCGGCCCCGAATGCCCCGAAAATAAAATCGCCCCCTGAAACCCCAATGCATCTACCGCGCGAATGTGATAACACATATTCTTCAAAAACATCCAGGGCGGCATCGCGCTCAACCACGGACGTTCATCTCCAACACGCCCGTGCGCCCACGTTCCGTACCCGCCAATCTCGTGGCAGTGCCAGTAAAACGGCGGTGCCACAATCCCTCCGTGTTCCTGTGCCGCCTGAATCGAACACTCGTGCGCCCGAATCGCATCCATTCCTACCGCGTTGTGCCACCCGTGCGGCTCGCACAACCCGTACGGCAAATACACCATCGGGCACGCCTCAAATGCCGCCTCCAGTTCGTCGGGAAACATCCGTTCCCATCTCACTTCATTCCGCGCCATACAAAAATCCTTTCGGGTCATTGGGCTGGATGTGATTTTAGCCCCTTGCGTCATCTATGAACCACACGGTCCACGCGCATCGCGTCCAGATCCCCCCTCCCAGGTGATTTTGCCCCGTAATTTCCGAATATCCGTCTGGGCATGGACCTGGACCAGCAATCGTAATCCGGCTTCTACTACGGCCTGCCTGGTCTTCAGACCCGTACTTTTCATTGCTTTCTGCATCAACTCGTCATCAACTACAATCGTAGTCCGCATGGCTCTCCGAGAGGTGTATAACCTCTCAACTGACGGCATATTCAACAGATCGAGGATTTTCCATTCTTTTAGAAGCATCCAGAATTTCCAGCCCTACTACGTTACCATCTTTGTCGTAATCCAGAATCACACCCGGTTTGTCCTCGTCGCTCTCTTCAATGCGCGAGTTACTGAATACGATGCGAATTACATCCACTTCTGAATCGTATGTGACCTTCATCATGATCTCCAATATTTATCGATCTTTTTCGTTCGATATGCTGTAACCACTACCGGAGGATCCGTATCCTTAGCCACGATTGCACGAAGAAGAAACACCTGTCCACCGAAATCGACCCGAGACTGGTACGCCTGTTTTCCATACCTTTCAGGAATAATCTGTTCGGGATTTTCCAGAACAGATGTAAGAAGCTCCAGAGGTATATCCCGTCGTTCGATTTCTTCCCGGGCATGCCTGGATAACCTGAATTTCATAATCTTTCCAGTCGAAAGAAATATAAAAGACCCGGATATGAAAAACAAGCTGCCATCGGTCATCCTTAAATGAACACTCCACCAACTCACCGAAGATCCAGAATCGCCTTCCCTTTTACCTTCACATCAAATCCGTACCGCACCTTCCCCAACTGAAGCTCAAACCCTTTTTCACCCCGAACCGCCTTCGCCTTCGCCTTCGCTCGTTTCTCCACGAACACCAGCGCCAGCATCTCCCCCACATCCGTCGAAACCCGCACACGCACCGAATCATCCCGCGCTCCGGTAATAAAACTCTTCAAACTCCCTGCCGCCAATCCAGAAGGCGCAAAAGGAACCTCCTCCTGCTCAAACCGCACACCTTCTCCACATACCGGCAGCACCTCAAGCGCCCGCTTTCCTGCAACCAGCACCGCTCGTCCCGCTTTCACTTCCTTTAAATCGGTCGGATTCAGCTTCCAGCCCAGCGTTCCGCCACCCGTCTCCGGTCCCAGATCCTGCGCGAAATCTACCGACAACCGCTTCTTCCCCGGACACTTCAACTCAATCTCCGCCAGATCACACGCCGTACCCGTATTGGGCATCTGCACCGCGCCACCAAACGCCAGCTCCGTAATCGACTTAATATAAAACGTACGCGGCTCCTTACGCGATTCCAACCGCTGAGAATCCACGCCCAGCTCTCCAAACACTGCCTGATCATCGAACCGCTCCACCTTCCCGTCCAACCCCACCTCAATAAATGGCTGGTCACCGGCCCGGTTGAAACCACCCCATCGCGCAACCACATCGTGCCATTTCCCCACCTGAACTTTTCCTGTCGGAACACTCACTGAAACCGACGTATTGCGCTGGCTATGCACGCAAAACGTCAGCTTTTCTTTCTCCCAAAAACCCAGACTGAACGTATTTACCCGCGTCCCCATCAATCGTCCCACACCAATTCCCGTATTAAACAGCACCTGCGGTCGTTCTCCGTCAATCTCTGCATTCAGCCGGAACCGCATCCGCAATTCGCCTGCACGTGGATTAAAAAACGGCTGCCGCTCGTACTGCAAAGAATCCCGTCCGTCCAACCGCACAAACGCCTTCCCTCCCTCTGTCATCCTCCGCACACCCCGTGATCTGCGTCGCGCCACAGCCAGCACCGCCGGAACGTCTCCTTTCAACAACCAGTATTCCTGATCCGTCCGAATCCCTTCCACAAACAACCGGTCAAACCCTTTCCCACATTCCACTTTCTTCAGAAACGAAACAATCTCGTTCTGTCCGCCCACACACGGCAAGCTGCCGCAGGATACCGGCTGCGCCTCTTCTGCTGCAATCGTCCGTAACACCGGATGCCCGGCCCACTGCACGTGTAAATTCGTGAACCCGTGTGCGCCTCCGCCTTTGTACCCCGACACACAGGCAATCACCGCATCTGTTTCCCAGCTACTGCGAAGCAATCCGGTTTCCCCATAATGCGCCCGGGTAAATGTCCGAGACGGAGGCAAACTCACCTTCCGCACTTTCGCATCAAAATTCGGATCATAATAACAGTAGGTATACGGCCCGTAAGAAACCATGCACTCGGCCGCAGACCCCTTCACCCCTGCACCAAACCGGTACATCCGCCCCAGCCGTGGATCGCGCAACGCCGCATCCCACAACTCCCGGTCGCCGGCTTCTTGCGCCAGACGAAGCAAGGTCACCGAACATCCATCCAGCTGCGTCCCCAAAAGCACATTTGAATTGCCCGGATAATACAGCCTATCCTAAGTAGCTCAGGCCCCCGCCAGATGATACTGAAACCATGTCAGCG
>JAQCGA010000010.1 GCA_027619145.1 bacterium
GACCCGGCCCGGTATCGGCTCTTCATGCTCCCGGCTGTCCTGGAAAAACTCACATTCTCCATAGTAACCCTCATTCTCTTCAGCCAGCATCGCGCAACTGGCGAACTCCTGGGTTTCGGCCTGATCGACCTGTGCCTGGGCATCCTCTTCCTGGTCGCCTTTCTTAGAACCCAGCCAGCAAATGAACCTACCTCCTGATCTTTTAGATTCACCCTGCAAAAATAAAAAGGGCGGCCCCAAAGGGCCGCCCTGAATTACATCTTATCTTCCGAGATCAGGCAAGGTCGAAGCGATCCAGATTCATAACCTTGTTCCACGCAGCCACGAAATCACGCACGAATTGCTCCTTCGAATCGTCGCACGCGTAAACTTCCGCAACAGCTCGGAGCTGAGAGTTCGAACCAAAAACGAGATCCACAGCGGTGCCGGTCCACTTGACATCGCCCGTTGCACGATCGCGTCCCTCGTACACGCCCTCGGAGGCAGGCTTCCATTCCGTACCCATATCCAACAGATTCACAAAGAAATCGTTCGTCAACACCTCGGCCCGATTGGTGAAGACGCCGTGTTCGGAGTGCCCGGCATTCGCGCCCAGAACACGCATCCCACCCACAAGCGCCGTCATCTCAGGAGCCGTCAGCGTCAACATGTGCGCCCGGTCGATCAACCACTCCGGAGCACGGCTGGCGTGTCCGTTAGAAGCGTAGTTGCGAAACCCATCTACGATCGGTTCGAGTACGGCAAACGACTCTACGTCGGTTTGCTTCTGCGACGCGTCCGTGCGCCCCGGCGAGAAGGGAACCTGCACGCCTTGCCCGGCGTTCTTCGCAGCCTGCTCTACAGCCGCTCACCCGCCCAGAACAATCAGGTCAGCCAGCGAGACCTTCTTCCCGTCGGACTGCGAGCCATTGAAATTCTTCCGGACCTTTTCCAGAGCCTTCAGTACTTTGCCCAGTTCGGCCGGATTGTTAACCTCCCAGTCCTTCTGTGGTGCCAGGCGAATGCGCGCCCCGTTCGCCCCACCGCGCTTGTCGGTGCCGCGGAACGTTGCCGCGGACGCCCAGGCCGCCGAAACCAGTTGAGAAATGGACAGCCCGGATGCGAGGATCTCTTTCTTCAGGGTGGCAATATCCCGCTTCCCAATCAGCTTGTGATCAACTTGGGGGACGGGGTCCTGCCAGATAAGCGTCTGCTTGGGAACCAGTGGTCCCAGAAACCGGGACGGGGGCCCCATGTCGCGGTGCGTCAGCTTGTACCACGCCCTGGCGAAGGCATCGGCAAATTCTTTCGGTTTCTTGTGGAAACGCCGCGAAATCACCTCGTAGGCCGGGTCAAACCGCAGCGCGAGGTCCGTCGTCAGCATAATAGGGACGTGTGTCTTCGACGGATCGTGCGCATCCGGCGCGGTTGCAGCAGCGGGATCCGTCGGAATCCACTGCTGCGCACCGGCAGGGCTCTTTGTCAGATCCCAATCGTAAGCGAACAGGGTTTCGAAGAAACTGTTGTCCCAGGTTATCGGGGTGGGGGTCCAGGCACCCTCCAGCCCGCTGGTGATCGTGTCGCCACCTTTGCCGGTACCATAGCTGTTCTTCCAGCCCAGACCCTGCTCCTCGATGCTGGCCCCCTCGGGTTCGGCACCAACGTTATCAGCCGGTCCAGCGCCATGGGTCTTGCCGAAAGTGTGACCGCCGGCAATAAGCGCCACCGTCTCCTCGTCATTCATCGCCATGCGAGCGAACGTCTCCCGAATGTCTTTGGCAGCCTTCAGGGCGCTCGGCTCTCCGTTTGGGCCTTCCGGATTCACGTAGATCAATCCCATCTGAACAGCACCCAGAGGATTATCCAGCTCCCTGTCGCCGCTGTAGCGCTCGTCTCCGAGCCACTCGGCCTCAGAGCCCCAGTTCACGTCCTCTTCGGGCTCCCAGACATCCTCGCGCCCGCCAGCGAAACCGAACGTCTTGAGCCCCATCGACTCCAGGGCACAGTTACCAGTCAAGACCATCAGGTCAGCCCACGAGAGCTTCCGACCGTACTTCTGCTTAATCGGCCAGAGCAACCTGCGCGCCTTATCCAGGTTCGCGTTGTCGGGCCAACTATTGAGAGGCGCAAAGCGGAGTTGGCCGGCACCTGCACCACCCCGACCATCGCCAATGCGGTACGTGCCAGCGGCATGCCACGCCATCCGGATAAAAAGAGGGCCGTAGTGGCCGTAGTCGGCTGGCCACCAATCCTGCGACGTCGTCATCAACTTCACAATGTCCTTCTTCACGGCGTCCAGGTTGAGCTTTTTGAACTCTTTCGCATAGTTGAAGTCTTCGCCCATGGGGTCGGACAGCTCGGAGTTCTGGTGCAAAATTCTCAGATTCAACTGGTTCGGCCACCAATCCTGGTTCGACCGGGTTGCCACCGTTGTGCGTGCGCCCGAGAAAGGGCACTTGCTTTCTCCGTTTTCTGACATGTGATCCTCCTGATGTTTGGTTCGGTCTGGGTTTGAGATTTAATCTGTTGGTTTCGGCACCTTCGCTTTTGTGCAAGATACACAGGGAATCTTTTGCTTCAGCCCCCGGTCGGAACCGGGCTTGCAGCAAGACACTCAGGACAGCGGCCCCAATACACCACCTCGGCCTCATCGATTTCGTAACCAGAGTCTTCGGCGGCCGTCAGGCAGGGGGTAGTGCCAACCGCGCAATCGACGTCAACCATCCGGCCGCAGATGCGACAGATGAGATGATGATGGTTGTCACCCACCCGGTTCTCGTAGCGGGCCGGCGACCCAGCGGGCTGGATGCGCCGAATGAGGCCTTTGTTGGCCAGGATTCCGAGGGCATCGTACACTGCCTGGCGCGAGATAACACCGATCTCGGCCCGTACAACCTCGGCAACCTCGTACGCTGTACCATGAGGACAACCCGACACCGCCCGCAGAACAGCCAGACGCTGAGCTGTAACCTGGACACCGTGTTGACGAAGTAGATCGGCTGGTTCATCGGACATAGGGATCATGTATATATCCAATTCTGGACTGTGTCAAGAATTATTCTTCATCCAACATTGCGACCCTATCCTGCTCAAGGAGACCTCAACAAAAAACTGTTGCCGCCTGGCGCAAAGGCCGCCTACATTCCTATCCGGCACGTCAGCTTGTAGCCTGCATTTAAAAAATGTCATCGCCCAGGCTCACCTGCGATAACCGTCAACACGAAGGGACTCCGCCATGACAGAACGCACCTTCGACTTCACCGCTCCGATCCGCCAGAAACATCGGCTTCTCTACATCCTGATGGGTGTTGTTTACTCTATGAACGGGCTAATCTATTTTGAAAAACACCGATGGCTTGGTATTCTCAATCTGTCCCTGGGACTTTTTGTTTTCTTCTGCGGCACCCTGCTCAAAAAAGGCAACCGATACCTGGTCACGTTTACCGAAGCCGCCGTGGAAATTCGGCGCGGATTGTTCAGCCACAGCGTTCTCCCCTGGAAAACCCTCTCCGAAGTCCGAATCAAACTCATGGAAATCGAATTCCACCGCAAAGATGGGAAAACCGAAACCTTCTCCTTCAGCAGCCTGGAGTACAACGACGTACAAACATACAAACCCCAGATCCTCTCCGAAGTCCAGACCCGGGCCAAAGCCCACAACATTCCAATAACAACTGGGCATTCCTCTCAAACCAAATCTCTCGAACCCGACACAGTCGGAATTACGGAGGCACCATGATTGTTGCAGCCAGCAACTCTTCGGACAAATCCAAATCCCTCGCGGACTTCGTATGTGATGGTATTGGCGACCAGGAAGAACTCTACGCCGCCATCCATGCCCTTCCGCCTGCAGGCGGAACCGTCACCCTCACAGAAGGCGCTTTCGACATCCGCAAAGAAGAAAATAAACTCGGCGGCCTCATCATAGACCGCAGCAACATCACCTTGACCGGCCAGGGAGATGCCACAAAACTCACACTCGCCCCAGACCAGAACACCAACGTCATCCGCATCATCGGAAATGGCGTGGGAAACATCACCATCCGAAACATCTGTGTGGATCAAAACCGGGACCACAACCCCTACGCCGGAGACGAATTCATCAACATCTCCCACGGACGCTTTGAATACTGTTGCATCAAAGCATTCTGTGCCGAACCCGGCGGTTCCTGCCCCGAACCCTGCCACAACATCACCATCGAAAACTGCACCCTGATGGACGCCCGCCGCCTGGGAATCATGATGCAGGGTCGCAACATGCGCGTCCTCAACAACCACCTGGGCAATGCCAATTCCGATTCCGTTGAACTCCTGGGTGGCCCCGGTTTCATCTCCGGCAACTACGCCGAAATCACCGGACGCACCCACGTCGCCATCGGTTCAGACGCTGGAAACTCCATCTTAATGACCAACAACATCGTCCACGTACGCGAAAGCGGAGACCTGGACATCGCCTTCCGCTCCTGGGCCAACTCCGAACGCCACGTCATTTCCAACAACATCGTCTCCGTGGACCCGGGCGGCCGCCTGGGCCTGGCCATGGACGTGCGCGGCTTCGACGCTTCCGTTACCGGAAACGTGGTCACCGGTCCGAATGAAGAAGAACGCCTGCCCCTCTGGATCACCGGTGCGGCGACCGTTTTCACCGGGAACCACCTCAAGAATGTGGACCTCATCGTCAACGACCAGACCGGCACGGACCGCCCCACCTTCATCCACGGAAACCTCCTGGAAAACTCCGTCATCACCCACAAAGCCGGTCGGCTCATCCGCAAAGAAGACATCTAAAATAAGGTTCGTACTGTCCGTTAAATGCCCGGTTACACCACCTGCCATCGTATAGCACGTTCTTCGGAGCCCTCCATGAATGAGCACCCCAACATCCTAGTCATCCTCTCCGACCAGCACAGCAAACACGCACTTGGCTGTTACGGAAATGACATCGTGCGCACCCCCAACCTGGACCACCTTGCCGAACAGGGCATGCGCTTCACAGACACCTACTGTGCGGCTCCGGTCTGTTGCCCCAGCCGCATGAGCTTTATGTCCAGCCGCACCCCCAGTCACAACCGCGTTTGGAACAACCAGCAAATTCTCAACCCGGCCATCCCTACCTGGGCCCATACCCTGGGTCTCGCGGGGTACGAAACCAGCCTCATGGGCCGCATGCACTTTGAAGGCCACGACCAGTACCACGGCTTCGAAAACCGCCCCATCGGAGAAATGTTCGCCGTCCACCCCGGTTGCTTTCGGGGCGAAAAATATCCCGGTGGCCAGAACCGCAAGGCCATGGAACTCTCCGGTCGAGGCACCACCACCTACCAGTGGATGGACGAACGCGTCACCGAAACCGCCCTCGACTACATCACGCAACACGCACAGGAACCCCGCGGTCGTCCTTTCGCCGCCGTCGTCGGCTACGTTCTCCCCCACTGTCCGTTCGTTGCTCCCAAAGACCTCTTCAACTACTACTTCGACCGCGTGGACATCCCCCCCGTCGACGAAGATCCTCCCGCGATGGCCCGCTGGTACCGCAAGAGTCGCAACATCGACGAACCTCTCTCCGAACACCGCATCCGCGTAACCCGCGCCGCCTACTTTGCCCTCTGCGAATACACGGACCGTCTCACCGGGCAACTGTTGGACCGCCTGGAACAAACCGGCCTGGCCGAAAACACCCTTGTCATCTACTGTTCCGATCACGGCGAAATGGCCGGTGAACACGGTCTCTGGACCAAAAACACCTACTATGAAGGCAGCGCAAGCGTCCCCATGATCGCCCGCCTTCCAGGAACAGTACCCGCCGGAACCGTCAGCAACGCCGTATGCAATCTCATGGACCTGGGCCCCACCTTTGCAGATGTTGCGGGTGCCACGGATCTGCCGAACTGGGACGGCCGCTCGCTCTGGCCTGTCCTCACAGATCCCGACAACGCAAATTGGAAAAACGAAACGTTCAGCGAAGTTGTCGATGAAACAGCCGCCCCCCACATCCCCTCACGCATGATCCGCTCCGACCAGTGGAAACTCTGGGTGGACCAGGAAGTACCCGGCGAATCCCCCAACGTAGCCCTTTTCAACCTGGAAGATGACCCCGGAGAACTTCATAACCTCGCTGACGATCCCGCCCACGCAGAAATCCGCGCGCGCCTCCTCAACCGCGTCCTGGACGGCTGGGATCCAGACCGGGTTCGCACCGAATGCCTGGCTCGCTCGGAAGACTACAAAATGATCGTCCGCTGGACCCGCAATCACTATCCCACCCTGCCCGAACAACTCCCCGCACCACCTCCAGAAATTGAAGACGACGTGGAAATCCTCTAATCGTTCAAATCCTCCAGGAGAAAAACCCATGCGCATTGGCATTGCGGCCCTCTGGCACGAAACCAACACATTCGCCGTAGAACACAACAGTACCCTGGAACATGTTCATATCCGGGAAGGCGAAGACCTGCTTGCCTCGGCCCATCCCAAAAGCTTCGTCGGCGGATTCGCAGAAGCCGCAAATCGTCCCAACATGGAACTCGTTCCCACCGTGGACATCCGCTTCGCCCACGGCGGCCTTATCCATGCAGACATCTACAAACACTGCTGCAGACTCATCGTAAATGGCCTGAGCAACGCAGCGCCTCTGGATGCCATCTTCCTCGCCCTCCACGGCGCCATGGTCGCCGAAGATCCGTACACAGACGCCGAAGGAGAACTCGTCCGCGAACTACGCAACACCTTCGGGAACGACATCCCCATCGTAGCCACCTACGACTTCCACGCCATCATGAGCGACTTTGAATCCGAAGCCCTCGTCCCCTTTCCCAACAACACCAACCCCCACATCGATGGCTACGAACGGGGCCTGGAAGCCGCAGAGTGCCTCCTCCGCATGCTCGCCGGAGAAATCCACCCCGTCACCCAGCGCGTCTTTGTTCCCATCCTGGGGCCCAACATCGGCCAGAGCACATGGTCGCACATTTTACAGGCCGAAGAACGCTTGCTCCTCTACCGCCTCAACCTCAAACGCGAAAAGCTGGAACAAACCCCCGGCGTTCTCAACCTCAGTATCCTGGGTGGATATGGCTACGGAGACTCTCCCGATGCAGGCATGTGCGTCCTGGCTACCACAGACAATAATCCCGAACTTGCCCAGCGTCTGGCCAGCGAACTCGCTCGAGACCTGTGGACCCGCCGCGAAGACCTCCTCTCCGTCCGTCCGATCCACGCCATAGATGAAGGCGTGCAAATGGCCATCGCCCGCCAGGACAAGCCCATCCTCCTGGTAGACCTGGGTGACGATCCCGGCAGTGCCTGCGCCGCAGATAGCCCCGCCGTTCTGGAAAGCCTCATCCGGCACAACGCTCGGAACTGTGCGCTCACCATTCGAGACCCTGAAGTCGTACGCGCCGGAATCGAAGCTGGCGTAGGCGCAACCATCACCCTGGACGCAGGCGGGAAATTCGAACAGCGTTTCTACAAACCTCTCACCGTCACCGGCACCGTCAAAACCATAGATGACGGCACCTATACCATCCTGGGCCCCACACACGGTGGATGGGGCCGGGACATCCACCCGGACGCTTTTCGTGAAGCCCACGTAGGACCCCGCGTGGTTTTGCGCATCGGCAACAAAATCGACGTCATCTTTTCACAACACCGCACCGGAAAAGATCGAGACTTCTTCAAAAGCATCGGAATCATCCCCGAAGAAAAACAAATCCTCGTCGTCAAATCCAACCAGGCCCACCGCGCCTCCTTCGACCCCATTGTCGCCGAGACCATCGAACTGAACACGCCGGGAGCCAGCACCGTCAACTACACCAGCCTCCCCTACCGCCATCTGAAACGCCCCATCTGGCCACTGGATCTGGATATGGAATGGAACGGAGAATCGATCTAACCTCGGGGCGCATCGAACCACACCCAACTCACAGAACTGCTTGACAGAAATACGGCTCCCCTCTTTATTGAAGGGAGCCTTTCTCATTCCTGAAATGATAAAACGGCCCTCACCCTGTCGGGCTGTGCCCGACATCCCTTTCCCGCGGGCGAGAGAGGGACCGGAGATGAGATCGTTTCTCGTCCCAATTTAACATTGAAAAGGAGTATCTCATGGCAGGCATCGCATTTCTATCCACCGCCCACACCCACACCAAAGGTTTTCTCAAAGCCGTTTCTGAAAAAGAGGGCAGCAACCTCGTAGCCATCTGGGATGACATGGAAAGCCGGGGCAAACGTTTTGCAGAAGAATACGGCGCAGACTACTCCAATGACCTGGACGCCGTTATTGCCCGCAACGATGTAGATGGCTTCATCGTCTGCGCCGAAAACACCCGTCACCTTCCTCTGCTCAAAGCGGCCATTCCTTCCGGAAAACCCATCTTCTGTGAAAAACCCTTCACCACAACAGTCGCCGAAGCCACAGAAGCCCTGGAACTCATTCGTAAACACAACACCATTGTACACATGGGCTACTTCCAACCCTTCTCCGCCGAAATGCAGGGCGTCATCCAGGTCGTAAACTCAGGCATCCTGGGCAAACTCACCCACGCACGCTACCGCAACGCCCACCACGCTGCCTACGGACACTGGTTCGACTCACCCGAACTCGCCTGGTTTGCCAACCCGGACCTGGCCGGTGGCGGCGCATTCATGGATATGGGCACCCACGCCGTTCACCTGTTACGCACCATCTTAGGCCCGGCCGAAAAAGCCTTCGCCACCATTTCCAACGTCTCCGGCATCTACCCGGACGTAGACGACAACGGCCTGGCCCTGGTCAAATTCAAGAACGATGCCCTGGCTACAGTGGAAGCCTCCTGGGTACAAACCGGCGGACACTCTGGCCTGGAAATCACAGGCAGCGACGCCACCCTCTATCGAGATCCACAACGAGGCTACGTCGTTGGCGCACCCGGAAAAAAAGATCCGAATCCGGTTGCCCCTGGAACAGACCAACCCACCCGCGTGGACCGTCTCATAGCCGCCATCGAAAACAAGCTGGATCGGAAAGAATTGGACCAGGACCTCACCTGCGCCGCAGACGCCGTTGCCATTATGGAAGCCTGCTACCAATCCAACAAGACCGGCGGCTGGATCAACGTCCCCCAAATGTAATTCTTCATGCACAAAAACACGGCAGGGTCTCCTTCTTTTTCCTTTGCGCGAAACCTGCCTTTTGAAATCCCGGGCAGGCACGGGGGCCTGCCCCTACGAAAACCCGGGCGAACACAAGGTTCGCCCCTACGATACAGACAACATTCGGGCTTATATCTTCCTCCGCCTTCTCTTGGCGTCTTTGCGCCTTTGCGTGAGACACGCTTTTACAACAGACATTCCACATGCAAAAAGCGGCGAAGGACACAAATCCTCCGCCGCTTTTTGCATGCCACAACCTCAAAAATATTTCCCGAAACCGCCGTTCCTCTGCGGATGTGCAGGGGGTGGTTTCGTGCCCCTTCGTGCCTCTTCTTTCGTGCCCCTTCGTGCTCCAGTCGCTACGGTGTTACCCTTAAAATCCTGTCATCCGCCGCCGCCGGACTTCCCCGCCCATCCCGGTTGCTCGTGGCCAAATACACCTCACCCCGAGGGCCCACCAGAACATCCCGCAACCGACCGAACTGCCCCTGGAATAACACCTCCTGTTCCATCACCTGCATTCTGTTCGCCGAAAGCTTCAGCCGATAAAGCGCGGCCCCTTTCAACGTTGTAAACAACAGGCTGCCTTTCCAGTTCGCAATCAAATCCGCCTGGTATATATCCACGCCAGACGGCGCAATCGTAGGCGTCCATACAGCCAGCGGCTCAGCTATATTGTGTTCCACACAAAACGCGCTTTCGTTTCCGTGTACGTCATTATCGCAAAAACCACGCACCGTCGGCCAGCCATAGTTCCATCCTCGCTCAATCCGGTTCACCTCATCGTTATCACTCGGCCCATGCTCTGTACTGTAAAGCTCCCCCGTTACCGGGTGGAACACCAATCCTTGCGGATTTCTGTGGCCGTAAGAATAGACTTCGGTGCCAAACGGATTGCCCGGCGCCGGTTCGCCCATCAGCGTCAACCGCAGAATCTTTCCAGCCAGCGAACCCAAATTCTGCGCCTGACTCGAAACCTGCGCATCTCCCATCGTCATATAAAGCAACTCATCGGGTCCTACGGCCAGACGCGATCCATTGTGATTGGATGCACCCGGTAGCCCATCCAGCAACACCTCCGGGCTACCCAGGGCCGCACCGTCATAGCGCATTCGCACCAGCCGGTTCCGGATGCCGTTCGCAGATTGGTACGAATGCGCTGCATACACATAGGGTTGATTCGCGAAATCCGGGTGAAATGCCATTCCCATCAACCCGCTCTCGCTCACCTCAACCACATCCACCTGCCCCACCCGCGTAATCTCTCCACTGCTCGTATCCACGCGAGAAATACGTCCCTGCCGTTCCGTCACCCACAGAAATCCGTCCGGCCCCCACGCCAGATCCCACGGCGTATCCAGCCCGGAAGCCAGGGTGGCTACATTCAAGACCCCCGGTGTCGAATCGCCATTGCCGGTTCCCTCGGGCTCCGAATCGTTCGGACTCCCCCAATATCCACCAACCAGCAGAAGCAACCCCAAAACAACCGGAAGTTTCAGCTTATCCCAACAGTCTCGCATCCGCTCTCCTGTACGGGCATTGTCTTAAAACAACCCGGTATAATCAATTGAGAAATACTGTATGGGACTCCCGCTCTCCGCAAAATCCGTAGGCCAGGCCAGATCGTAGCGGAACAAAAACATACCCGCATCCACCCGAACGCCCAGCCCGTACCCCGCTTTCAAATCTCGCAGCTCAAACCCACCGCCCTTGGACTCCCAGGGATCGAAATCTCCCCGGTCGAACGCACTACCTACATCCAGGAACAGCTCACCTTGCACATTCTGGAAGAAAAACGGGAGCGGCCACCCCATGGCCAGTTGGCGAATCAGCGGAAAACGAAATGCGAAGTTGGCCAGCACATAAGAATCGCCCGCCATCTCGAACAGTTCCACCCCGCGCAACGGCCACACATAACTGGAGAAAAAGATCCGATCCTGGTCCACCTGCGCGAACGTCGCAAAATTCGGATTGATCGAATTGTTCACCCCACCCAGGAAATACACCTGCCGGTTGGGTCCGTAGCTGGTTCCGCCTCCAAGACGAAAAGCGAACGTATATTCGTTCAGGGCCAGTACGTATTTTCGGTAGTCCAGATTGAACGACACGTACTTCATCCCCGCCCAGCTTCCTTCGATACCCAGCCGCGCCCGGCGCCCGTCCACTGGCCCAACCATGCTATTGAGCGAATTGTCCACCACCAGTCCAAACTGGGAAATCACGGCCTGGTTGGACGAAATTTCTTGCCCGGATCCACGTACGACACCTCCGGTATATCCTCCCCGCACGAAAGGATTATCGTACACGCCAATCGCTTCGCGAGAAATGCTGATGGCTTGTGTGGACAATTCAATCCGCGAGAATCGGCTGAACGGACGCTCCAGAGAAAATCCACCACCATACAACCGGTCTCCAAACACTTCGCCGCCGCTAATGAAAAAGCTCCGGGTATGCATGGCTTCCAGGGCGTAATTTGTCTGATGCTTCAGGTTTTCGTAGCGCAAATACAAATCGCTGTCTTTGAGCGAAAAACTCAACCCGGTCTGAATGACCACCCGGTGGTCACCCATCACATCCGTCAAAGACAACTGCACCAGGCCACTCACCCCATAAAAAGTATCGAAGCCCGCATTGGCACCAAAAAATTCCGGCTTCAACTTGACCCGATACCTCTTTACCTGAAACTCCTTGTCCCAATCCCGAAGCGATACCTGCCGGTCATCCTGCTTTTCTGTGCTGTCTGTTCCGGCCACGTTCGCATCGTCCTCTTCCGGCCCTGCAGCTTCCGCCGCGGCCAGCGCCATCTGATCGGACACCCACTTTTCAATCTTCCGGTCCATCACCAGCGAATCGCTCTTTTCCGAGGCCAGCACAACCGTATCCGCTTTTGCCTCTACTTTTTTCTCCTCTTCTTGCTTCTCTCGTTGCAGTTCCACAAAGCTTTTGTCTTCTATACCCCGCAACCGCTTGGCATACCGCGTCAGCGGAAGCTCTTCCATCTTTTTGCGTTTGCTTTGCGGGTCTTTCATAACAAAGATGTCGTACCCCTGCTTGTGAAATGTGCTAAATGCAATCTTTTTCCCATCCGCAGACCAGTCAATATACTGTACGCTGGAAAGCAGGTTGGTAATCGGGTAAACTTCGGCACTGTCAATATGTGAAATATAAATATTGGCCACACCCGTGCGATTGGACACAAAGGCCAGCCGCTGGCTGTCTGGGCCCCATGTAGGATGCTCATCGTTGGCTTCGTCTTGCACCACCCGTCGCACTTCAGATCCATCTGAACGAATCGTATAAATGTCGTACTGTCCGAATGGAAAATCCTTCTGCCCATTGTACGCCAGATTCGTGTCCGGCCGGTCCGAACTCATCGCGATCCAGGCTCCATCTGGAGACCAGTCCAGGTGTTTCTCGTCATACGGATCACTGGTAATCCGCCGCAAAGACTCGGTTTCCAGATCTACCACGTAAATATCCGACCAACCGTTCTTCAGGCCCACCACCGCAATCTGCTTCCCGTCCGGAGACCAGGTGGGCTCGAACAGCCCATCCAGGTCAAAACGAAAGCGCTTTTTTATCTTTTTCTTACGCACATCCATCGTATACAGGGTATTCTTATTTTTTGACTTTGCGGCAAAAGCGATCTGCTTCCCATCCGGAGACCAGGTAATGCCCGGCCGCAACACGAACATAGACTCAAATGCCGAAGACCGTTCGCCTTCTACCAGCCTGCCCAGATCTTGCCCATCAATGGCAGACATCAAATAAATATCGAACGTTCCTTGCCGTTCTGTCACATATGCGATTTTGTCGCCTTGCGGCGAAAAACTCGGTGCTATATTGTACACCCCCTGCATCTCGTCGTCATCGGTTAACTCTTTGGCAATCTCATCAGACTTGTTGTGCAGGTTGATTTCGTTCCAGTACTGGCGCTTTAGCCACAACTGCCACGCCTCACTCAGTTCTTCCAAACCCACACCCACCGAGGACTTCATCGCCTTGTCCGGCGTGCGCGCAGAACGAAATGCCGAGATGAATTCCGCCACCTTGTCTTTGCCATACGTTTCTTCAATCATCATAAAAACGGCCTGGCCGCCCTTGTAGGCAAAAGAACCGTTCAGCGCTGGAATAGGCGGGACAAACCCGGAAATGGTAGCGTAGCGCATAAAGTTATCTGCTTCGTTATCCCATCCTCCTTGAGACAGGTACTCTGCAATCCCTTCGGCGATCCACAGTGGCGGCAGCGTTGCAGACTGAGACAACATAGAACCCAGCCAGCCGCCTCCGGTCCACAGTTCAATCGTTACCACATGTACCAGTTCGTGGTGGATCACATGCCGGAAGTCCGCGTAGGAACCCGTATAGGGAATCACAACGCGCCCCTGCGAGAATTCCGTAAAACCGCCGGTAAACTCAGATTGTTCGTAAGGTGAAATATTGGTTACCGAAAACCCGTTGTGCGAGTTATAAATCACCATCGGGTATCGGTCTTTCAACGTGTATTTCAGGTCTTTTTCAATCCGCACCAGAGAGCGTTCAGCTTCTTTGGCCGCAAACTCTGCCACCGGTTGAGAGTTTTTATCAAAATAAATAATAAAATGTTCCGTCTCTATATAATGCCAATCATATCCCTGATAGGTCACTTTATTCATGCCAAAATAATCTTGCGCCGAGAGGCCCGTATCGCTCAGCACGACAGAGGCAAGAACGCCTAAAACCAAAAAGAATCTGCGCATTACCCTCTCCTTCATGTCAAAATTTGCGCATCTATATGTTGCAAAATCGGGTGGGTGACCGGCCGCCGGGAATCGCCGGCCCCCACCCCTTTCCCGTACCAAACACAGGTAACGGGATAATCGAAACATTCATATATACGTGCGCCCCGGCTCACTCATCTACCTTTTTCAGCCTCACATTTCCGCTGAAACTGTTTACCATCACCCGTGCCCGGCGCAGTGCATCTTCCGAACCTTGCCAATGGTCCAAACGACGCCGTCCACCGGGTGCCTGCGTGGAAAACGAATACCTTTTCCGAGAAGGCTGCCCCACAGATTCTCTCGAGGTCCGGGAGGGCTGGAAATCATTTTCGATTTCGCCCCGGTACGTAGAAACCAGGAAATCCGCTTCTACACTTCCGGGCAAATACAGCTCGACCTTCCCGCTGTGGCTTGAAAATTCAAACACGCTGTTCCGGTCCATCCCCCCTTCAAAGCGCACATCTCCAGAAACAGTGGTAAACCGACCCCGCCTGTATTTTCCGCCTTCTACCACTAGATTTCCACTCACCGTCGAAAGATCCGCCTCTCCGCTTGTCTCCTTCAGAGTAATCCGTCCGCCAGTAGAATTCGCCTTCACCCGGGTCTGCGAGACTGAAATCTCAATTTCGCCCTGCACCGAACGGGCGTCAATTTCCCGAGGGCTGCCCTGCACTCGAATATCTCCGGTCACAGACTGGAGATATAACATACCAGTGGCCCTGGAAATTTCAATATCTGCACCGCTCGTAGCCACTTCCACCTGGCTGCCTGCGGGAACATGGATCTTCAAATGGGAAGGTTCCGCATCCCGGTTTCCTTCGGGCACCCGCACACGAGTTCGGTACCCGTCTCCTTCAAACACCAACCTTTCCGTCTTTTTCCCCAGAACGCCCTCTACAACCACCTCCTGCTTACCCCACCCAATCACCTGTACGGACCCGTTCGTACTCATCACTTCTACAATTCCATCCACCGCAGCCGGTCGACTCTGATTCACCGTCGTCTGCGCGGTCGTGTTCCCGGGTATCCCGGCCAGAATCACGCCAGCAACCAGAAAGCCTGCGATCGTCTTCTTCATCCTCTCAGCTCCCGTTTGGTAAATCTGTTACGTGTTGTAGCAATGAAACTTTTTCCTCATACAGGGTTGCCACGGTCTGAATCAGTTCCCGGTTTCCAGGATCAGCAATAAGCGCCTCCCTGGACGCCCGGATCGCCGTATCAATAATATCCAGATTTTCTTGAATCGTCTGTACGGTTTCCGGCAAAAGCGCATCCTGCCGTTCATGTAATACGCCAGAAAGCTCATGGATGCTCAATGCATATATCGCCTCAAATTTCTGTAGCTCTCCTCCCAAGGCCACGGGCTGCGGACGTTCGAGCAACCAGAGCGCCGTGAGTGCAGAAGAAAACGCCATTAATACAACTGCGGCTGCCGCCAGGCCCACGCGGCGCAACCATACCCGGTTCTGGCCTGCGCGTTCAACTGGCACACTTCCCTCTTGTAATCCGCCAATCTCTTCGACAATACCCGGCCAGAGATCCCACTCCGGCGCAACCTTCGCAGGCAATGCGGCCAAACCGTCCAGCATATTCTGCAGACCCCGCCATTCTTCCCGACAAACGGCACATTCCTTCAGGTGCTGGCTCATCTCCCGGTGCTGGCCTTCCGGCAACAAGCCATCAGAGAAATCGTTCAATAAATGTTTTGCTTCTGCGTGGGTCATCGTTCAATCGCCTCTCGTAACAACCGACGGGCCCGGTGCAACTGCGCCTTGCACGTCCCCTCCGCTGTCCCGGTCATCTCTGCAATCTCGCTGTGTGTATATCCTTCAATATCGTGCAGCACCAGCACCACCCGGGCGCCCTCCGGCAGTGCTGCAACCGCACGCTCCAGGTCAATCTTTACCTCTGGCCCAACCGTTTGTACCCCGCCAAACACCTCCGGGTCTTCCACGGTCACAACCATCATCTCCCGGCGTTGCCTCGCCCGGTTTTCCTGCAAAACCACGTTGGTTGCCAGCCGGTGAAGCCAGGGGAAAAATCCGCTTTCTCCCCGGCAGGTATCCAGCTTTTTCCAGGCCTGCACAAACGCGCTCTGCGTGAATTCCTCCGCACGCTCAACCGTTCCAGAAAGCCGCAGGCACAATAGGTATACCCGCCCTACATGTGCCCGATACAGCTTCTCAAAAGCCCGCGTATCCCCTCTTTTAGCACGGCCCAGTAGAACACTTTCGTCGGGTTCTGAACCCTCGGACGTCTGAAAGAGCGAACTGTGCAGGATACGGGATTTCATAATAGAAGATGCCTGGCGGACACAAAAGGTTTAAATCGCGCCTGAAAAAAAATCTACATGGCAGGTATTTCATACAGATATGTCTTTAACGATGCATGCCCCAGAACGTTCCCAATACAAAAGCGTCTATTTTCTGTTATATTTTCAGCTTAGCTCCAAAACTTGGTATTCTACCCTGTGGGCCTCTGCTTGCACAGCAAAAACAAAACGATCCCGGGCCATATGGGTCCAGGATCGTCGCAATTTTTCTTCTTTGCACACCCCCTACGCAGGTGAATCTCCCTTCCGCTGCCTGTGCAACGCCGCCGCCTCGGCAACCATACCCGCCAGATCCCGTACGGTCGATAGCGGTTTTTTTAACCGAAAATCAAACGGAGCCATCCGGGGATCCCCTTCCACAAGATCCCACCCTGTAATCAGAACCACCACAATCTCCGAATCCAGCTCTTTCATTTTCCGCGCCAGCTCGTTTCCTGGCATTCCAGGCATTCCCAGATCCACAAAAGCAATCTCATACATTCCAGGAGAAAATCGATCCAGAGCGGCTTCGCCACTGTATGCAGTCTCCACACTATGATCCGAAGAAAGCAGACCGGCAAAAAACTGGCATACTGTCTGGTCGTCATCCACAATCAGAATGCTTGAATGCGGAACAAGCGCAGGCGCAGGTTTTTCTTCAACCAGAACCGGCCCGGCCCAGGCAGGGAGCCGAAGCGTGACCGTCGTCCCTTTTCCCCGCGCACTCTGTACTTCAATTTTCCCGCCCCAGCGGCTCACCGTGCCGTAAACCGTAGACAAACCCAAACCCGTACCCACATCTGCCTTGGTGGTAAAAAAAGGCTCAAAAATTCGACGCCGGGTCTCTTCGTCCATCCCCACTCCGGTATCTCGCACCGTGAGTTCCACAACCTCTCCACGGTTTCTGGCACCAATAACAATCGCCCCACCTTCTCGGAGCGCATCCACCGCATTAAACAACAAATTCCGGAGCACGTCACGCAACCCTGCATGCGTTCCCCGAACAGCAGGTACGGGCTCCAACTCTGTCTTTACTTCAATCGAAACGCCCCGGGCCTCTGGCTCGTCTTTCCATCGAGGTCGCACCGTTTCTACAACATCTTGTACGACCTCCTGAACCGGCACCGGATACAACGTGTCTTTTTCTTCTTCACGCACAGACTGGTTGAGGCGTTCCACCATAGCTTTGGCGCGCAGCGCACCGTCCACAATCTGGTCCGCATACTGAGTCAGCACAGGATCGGTCGCCCTCAGTTGGATCAACTGCGCATATCCCAGCACGCTTACCAGCATATTGTTAAAATTGTGCGCCACCCCCTGCGCCATTTCACCCAGTGCACGCAACCGTTCCAGCCGCACCTGTTCCTGGCCTGCATTCCTGTGGTCAGTAATATCTTCAACCATGGCCAGGCCGTACAGCGCCGCACCTTTTCCATCCCGAATCACCGAAGCCGTAAGCGCCACCCATACCATGCTCTGGTCTTTTCGGATATACCGCTTCTCAATCCGATAGTGTGGAATTTCGCCCCGGAACACCTGGTTTGCCAGATGAACATCCTTCTCTACATCATCTGGATGGGTAATCTCTGGAAAGGTGAGGTTGAGAAGTTCCTGTTCAGAATATCCCAACATATCGCACAACCGGGAACTCACCCGGATGAACCGAAAATCCAGATCCACAAGAGCCATGCCCAGCGGCCCTTCCTCAAAAATCTTTTGGAAAGGCCCTTCTCCGCGCTCAGGTGGATTGCGCTTCCGGCCCGGCGACCCTGGTTTTGAATCTTCCATTGAGGCCTCCATGATGTGCTACCAACCCAACGATACATCCCGGCCTGCGAGTCCTGCTCATTTCATAAACAGATACCTGGCAATGAAAATGACCGCCAACAGATCTACCAACGGATGTACTTCTTTCCCTCGCCCTCCCAGCCGCTTCACAAAAGGATACGCAACAAACCCCAGCGCGATCCCATTGGAAATGCTAAACGTCAGCGGCATGGCCACCATCGTCAAAAACGCCGGCAACGCATCGGACATATCGTCCCATTTCACCCGTGCGGCAGACGCCATCATCAGCACGCCCACAACAATCAGCGCCGGTGCCGTCGCAAAAGATGGAATTGCTTCGATAAGAGGCGTCACGAACAGGGCCCCTAAAAAAAGGAGACCCGTAATCACACTGGCAAAACCCGTTCGTGCACCCGCCGAAATACCAGAAGCACTCTCAATATACGTCGTCACCGTAGACGTTCCAAAAATCGCACCTGCCATGGTGCCTACCGAATCGGCCAACAATGCCCGGTTGGCCCGAGGCAAACGCCCCTCTTTGTCCAGAAATCCAGCTCGTTCAGACACCCCCACCAGCGTGCCCATCGTATCAAAAAGATCTACAAAAAGAAAAGCAAACACCAACCCGATTAGCCCCACGTCGAAAGCCGCAGGCAAATTCATCACCGCCTCGCCAAACAGCGTGGCAGGCCACACAGGAAGACTGAAAACACCCTGGGGCAAAGGGGTTACGCCTGTAAGCATACCCAGTCCGGTCACGCCCAGCACACCCAGTAATATCGCTCCCTTCATCCCACGAACCAGCATCACACCAATACCCACCACCCCCAGCAGGGCCAGCCCCACCGGCCCGGTTTGCACCTCACCCAATTGCACCAGCGTTGCGGAACTCGCGGCAACCAGACCCGCATTCTTCAACCCGATAAACGCAATAAACAACCCAATTCCTGCTGCAGTGGCATGTTTAATGGCCTCGGGTACCGCATGGATAATGGCCTCCCGCACCCGAATCAGCGTCAGCATCGTAAACAAAATACCCGATGCCAGCACCACGCCCAATGCCAGATCCCATCGGACGCCCATGCCCAATACCACAGAATAGGTAAAAAATGCGTTCAAACCCATCCCCGGTGCAAGCGCAAACGGGTAATTCGCCCCAATCCCCATAATCAGCGTGGCCAGTGCAGCAGAAATACAGGTGGCGAAAAGCAATTCTGGAAACAAATTCCGGCCCAGCGCCTCAGACAGAATACCGGGATTTACCGCCACAATATAGGCCATGGTCACAAACGTCGTGACACCACCGATCACCTCGGCCCGAAAATTCGTTCCCAGTTCCTCAAACTTAAAATATCTTGCAATCCACGTCATCAACCAGCTTCTCCTCCCGCACCATCTTTTTTTACTTACGGCTCATGCCTACTTCAATTGTCGGCCAAAATTCCTCGCAAAAATCACAAAATCAGAAAACCCCACCTGACCGTCCCGGTCCAGGTCAAACCGAAGGTCCACATTCTCAGCCATTCCGTAGGCCTGCACGAACAGCGTGAAGTCCGCCAGACTCACCTGGCCATCCCCCTCAAAATCTGCCGAACGAGCGGGAAAATTCCCCATCTGAGCCACACTGGCCAGCACGGCTTTGCCGATCTCCGTCACCAACGATAAATCCACTTGTTCCAGAGTATCCGCACTTGTATTGAGGTGCGTCGCCGGATTTCCATCGTACTGAAAAATGCCCAGCGCGGGGTATCCCCGGTTCAGAAACGACTGATGATCCGAACACCCACACCCGGTACTGCTAATCGACACATGTCCGCCGGCTCCATCGCTGGCCCGCACTGTCGTATACTCCGCCGCCGCTTGTGCCACCACTTCCCCCAATTTTCGGTACAGATGTGTCGTATCAATTGAAAACACGTCCGAAAACTGCGTAGAACGCGTCCCAATCGCATCCAGTTGCAACATCGCCAGAATCTCATCGCCCTTTATTCTGGCTTGCGACGCGTAGTGCTCGCTCCCAATCAGCCCCAGTTCTTCTGCCCCAAAAAATACAAACTCCACCGTCACTTCCAGCTCAGCATTCCGCAACAGCCTGGCCAATTCCAGAAGCGCAGCAACACCCGAAGCATTGTCGTCTGCTCCGGGGGCCACGTCCTGGCCTTCCTGCGTGCGGTCAATCGAAATTGTATCGTAATGTGCGCCTAAAACAATTTTCCGATGCGGGTACAGCGTTCCAGGTTTTACGGCCACCACGTTCCACTGCGGCAGATCTCGAAAAACAAAACGATGGGTTTCCTGTACGGAATCTACAAGAACCCGGTACTGCCGGTTCACGTTTACCAGGAAAGTATCGAAGCGCACCTCCCGGTATCCTAGAACCTCCAGCCGTTCATGCAACCAGCGTGCCGCTACCGCATTGGAATCTGCACCCATAAACCGGGTCTCAAATGCGACCATTCGGTGTACCGTTTCCGCCAAACTATCTTGCGACACCCCTGCAACAAGACCCGCAATTTCTGGATCGGGCGCACCTTCAGCCCCTGTGCTGGCCACAACCAGCATCAGCAGACAAGCTCTCGCTACAAAGAACAAACCAGGCTTCCTGTTTTTCAAGAATACAATCCCTTTCCACAACATATATAAACTCACGTATCAGCAAAAATAGACTTCAGACCCATAAAAGTCAACCGCCTTCCAACAGGAAATCCGCTGAAGCTTTTGGGGAACCTGCCGATACTTATTGTATAACAAAGCCAACCGACACACCAGGAGGAGGTAAAACCAATGATCTTT
>JAQCGA010000570.1 GCA_027619145.1 bacterium
TTGGTCCGGTGGAAGACCGTTGGGGTTGTTGCTTCAGTGCTCCAGGGCGTACACGAGGGCTTTACGGATCCTATCCAAGAATGGCAGAGGTTTTTCAGAACGGTGGAGCCTTTGGGTGCAAGACCAGAGAAGCGGTTGACATTTTTCTATTCGGCCCTTCTCTCGCCGCGTGGGAGAAGGGTGCCCGGCAAAGCCGGGCGGGATGAGGGTCTATTTTTTACGAGAGGATTTTCGTGTGGAATTTTACCTTGGGTTTGTGATTGTCGGATTGTTATTGGTGTTGTTTCTGCCGGTGCAAGCTACGGCCGAACGGAAGTATTTTACAGATGCGCGGTTGGCGGTGGTTCGAAGCAATCTGGAGAAGTATGAGTGGGCCAGGGAGCAGCGGAAAAAGATTTTGGAGACGGCGGATCGCTGGGCGAAGCATGAGGATGAGCGATTGCGTACGCTGGTGGTGCCGCCACAGGTTCCGCGTGCGTATCAGGAGCACAATGACGGGTGCCCCATTCACGGTGTGAGGGCACACGAGACAGGGCTGTATAAGTGGGGGATCGATTTTGATCAACCGTTTAAGATTACGTGTCCGGTAGGTGGAGAGGTGTACCCTTCTAACGATTTCCAGGCGTTTCTGGATTCGGGGATGAAGGATCGGTCGTTGCTTACAGGTGAGTATGCGGATGATGGGTGGGGCTGGCACCGACCGGGCGATCCCGATCCGGCGAATTACTGGTTCGTAGCGTATTACGCGCACTGGAGTATGATGCGTTTTTTGATGGAGGCCATTGAGAGCCTGGGCAATGCGGTGATTCTGGCGGAGAGTGAGGAACATGCGGCGCGGTACGCGCATAAGGCGGGTTTGCTCTTGTGGCAGGTGGCAGTGTATTACCCGGAGTACGAGTACGAGAAACAGTCGCGTGAGTCGAAGGAGCACAACCCGAAGTACACGGGTAAGATGTTCAACATGATCTGGGAGACCTGGCCGCCCCACACGTTTGCGGTGGCGTACGATGCGATGCGGCCTTTTCTGGAGAGAGATCGTGTGCTTCAGGAGATTGCGGGAAAGGACGGTGCAGGGATCGACGGGATGATCCGGGAGCGCGTGTTGCGGGAGTCTGCGGTTCGGATTACGGACGGTTCGGGGCGTATTCGGGGGAATTATGGGATGCACCAGAGTACGTTGTTGACGCTGGCACAGGTGATGGATGAATCGGAACAATCGCCTACGAGTGAGGAGATGATCAGGTACGTGCTGGCAAATCCGGTATTGCAGCGAGATACGGATATGGGTCTGCGGGACGCGCTGGAGAATCTGGTGTATCGGGATGGGATGCCGCATGAGTCTATTGGGTACAACCGGATCTGGGTGACGAATCTGGTGGATCTGGCGGATCGAATGGTGGATCTGGGCGTCAATTTGTTCGAGCATCCCCGGATGAAGAATTTACTGGCCTGGCCGTTCAATGTGTTTATTGCGGGGCAGTTTACACCATCCACAGGCGATACGGGGGATATGTTTGCAAACGGTGGAGCGTGGGAGGCCGAGGTATGCCAGAAGGCATTGCCTTATGTAGACGATCCACGTCTGGCCTGGGTGTTGCACGGGGGACGCCCAGGTGTGCGCGAAGGGTTGTTCGGTGGGTCGCCTGCTCAGCAGGATTTGTTTAGCAGGCCGGCGGAGGATTTGCTGGCGCGGCTTCCCGCGCAGGAGGACCTGGAGATTGGGTTGAAGTCCTTCCACTTTGCAGGATACAGCATGGTGAACTTGCAAAACTGCAACGCAGAGAACCGGAGTGCGGTGTCGTTTTTTTATGGGGATCATCCGGCACATATGCACCGGGATCAATTGAATATTTTGTTATTTGCATACGGAAACGCGCTGTTGACGGATATTGGATATCCGGAGCAGACGGATTCGTTTAATCACCGGTTGTACGGGTTTTTTACCAATACGGTTGCGCATAATACAGTGGTGGTAGATGCGGTGAAACAGGGCCGAGGACCGGGGAAGTTATACGGGTTGGTACCGGAAGGGTTCGCGCAGGTGGTGGATGCGTCGTGTGAGGGGACGTATGCGGATCGGGTGAGTCTGTACCGGCGGGTGAATATGCTGGTGGAGGCCGCGCCCGGGCAGAGTTATGTGTTCGACGCCTTTTATGTACGAGGCGGGAGCCAGCACGATTATGCGTTACACGGAACGCAGGCAGATTTTACGTGTGATGCGCTGGGGCCGGTGCGGGAGAAGGGTACGTTGGCCGGTGAAGACGTTCCGTATGAGCAGTTTTACGATGATCCGGAGTTGAAAGATAAGAAGCTGGCGAGTGTTCCATATACCGGGTATAAAGGCAGTGGATATCAGTTCCTGTACAATGTGCGGAAAGGAAAACTGGAGGGGTCTGCAACGGGAACGTGGACGTTGACCGAGCCGATGGAAGGACAGCCGGAACGGCCGTGGAAGGGGATTGGTTTGCGGGCACATCTGCTGGGAGAGGGCGAAGAGTTATTTGGATGTGACGGGCCGGTGCAGAAGTATAAGTATTTGCCGAAGAGTGTGAAGTTTCTGTTCCGCAGGCGTACGGGGGAGAACCTGGAGAGTCGGTTCGTGACGGTGTTCGAGCCGTTCCAGGGGAAGCCATGGATTAAAGAGACATTGGCGGTGAAAATTACACCAGAAGATGGGAATGTCTCTGCGGTGCGTGTGGACCTGGCGGATGGAGGTCGGCACTATGTGTTTCATTCATTGACTCCAGACCAGAGCTATACGCTGGACGATGCCGTGCATGTTTCCGGACAGACGGCCTGTCTGGTGCTGGATGCTGTGGGGAAGCCGGTGCGTGCGATGTTGCTGAACGGGACGGAGTTGGCAATGGGCGATTTTCGGCTGGAAGGGAAGGGGGTTCGGAAGAGTCGGATTGTTTCGGTGGATTATCGGAGCGGCGTTGTGGAAATTGCGGACCCGGTGCTGGGCGAAGATTTGCGTGCTGGGCAGGCGGTAAGAGTGGCGCCGGACGGGTTTGGGGACTGTGTGACGCTGGAGCGGGTCATTGACACGACGCATTTTTCAATTGGCAGCGAAGATCTCCAGACGGCTGGTGGGCCGGTGCTCGCCGTGGAGGGGGATCGGATCGTATCCAGCGCGAGGAATCCACATGTGCGTCTCGGAATGACGTTGCTGAACAGCCAGGGTGAGCCGCAAGGCCGGGTGATTGAGAAAATGGAGGATGGCTGGCGGGTGGATCGGGGAGAACTGGAGCCGATGCGGATGGAAGATTTTCCACAGGTGGAGGGCGATCCAGGACCGAGGTATTCGATTGTGGTGGCGGGTCCAGGAGATGAGGTGGCGATTCCGAACGTGGCGCGATTTTAACAGGGGCGGTAGGGGCGAGGCATGCCTCGTTCGCCTGTGGTATGCAACGGAGGAGATGGTTGATGAATATTT
>JAQCGA010000011.1 GCA_027619145.1 bacterium
TTATTCGGTACACATCTTGCTAATTTGAAAATGCGAACAAGACTCTCTGCACGAAAACCTCTGGAGGACAAAACACATGTTGGTACGCAATCTACTTTTCGACAAAACAAAAATTCCTCTGCTCAACAAATCTCTAAACGTAACCTCGCTCCGGCACAAAGCTATTTCCAACAATATTGCCAATATCAACACCGTAAACTACCATCGAAAAGACGTGGACTTTGCCACGTATCTTCGCGAGCAGGTGGAAAAACCTCCTGTTGAAGGTGCACGAGCAACCAGCCGCCACTTCCACGTAGGCGGCGCGGACCCCAACGCGAAACCCCGCATTTACCAGCCAGACCCAGGACCCAACGTCACAGGAATCAATAACGTAGACGCAGACATGGAAATGTCTGCCCTGGCCGAAAATCATCTCCTGTACAACATTAGCACACGCCTGATGGCCGGACAATTTCAGGGCCTCAGAAAAAGCATCACAGGCCAATCCAGAGCCTGATCCGGCTAGCTAACCGTGGAGAAATGCTGCAATGAACCTCTCATCCATTGGCTACACCAGACCCGCACCGCTTTCCGGTGCCACTGGAACTCGTCTGGATGTTACCCTTACAGACACAGCCAGACCGGGAAAAACCTCTTCACCGGACAAACCCGCGGCCCAGATAGGTTCCATTCAGGGCGTACTCACCCCGGAAGAAAACCGAGCCATCGCCGCGCTGTTTGGGCCTTCGAGTAGCATGTACGAATCCAGTGGCGGAAACGCCCGGCAACACGCTGTTCCCGGCCTCAGCCTGGACCTCCAAGCATGAAAACAAGAAAAAATTGACAATTATCAATTGATAATTGTCAATTGATAATTTTTTATCTACCCCTGACCCCTGGTTCTCCCTATGAACAAATTGACCATGCTCCTGTTTTCCCTTATCTTTCTACACATCCCTGTAGATTCCTCATGGTCTCAGGAAAAACCCAGTGAGCACATGACCAGCCAGGAACTCTTAAGTCGGAGCTATCGAACAAATGTAGCCTACGACATCCTGCGCCGCAGTACTGCCCGGGTTCTACCAGTACGTTCCCCCAAATCACCAGAAAAACCAAAGAGTCTTCCCAAACTTATTCAGAACGTTCAGGCCTCAGTACCACCGGTTGTTGCTCCTTCCATCCCTGAAAATACCCCCCAGGTTCTTCCCGCCCCTTCCGAACTCCATCCGCAAGTGCTCAGCCGGCTGGAAAAATACGATACCCATATTGAACGGTATAGCAAGCTGCACGGCATAAGCCCCAACCTGGTCCGCGCCCTGATCTACGTGGAGTCCGCCGGAGATCCTAGCGCAGAATCCTCCGTGGGCGCCCAGGGCCTCATGCAATTGATGCCCAACACCGCATCCGGAATGGGCGTCAGCAACGCCTTTGATCCGGCGCAAAATATTTTTGGTGGTGCCCGGTACATCAGTACTTTGATTGACCGCTTTGAACGAATCGACCTGGCCCTATGGGCCTACAACGCCGGCCCTGAAGCTGTAAAAAACAAACGCCTCCCTATGGAAACCAAACGGTTCATCCCGGAGGTTCTCCGAATCAAGTCCATTCTGGATCGGAGTGGCTCTTAACATGCCGATAACCAGCGTTATTTCATCCACCCTCCAGGGCGCCGGCCGAGAGCAATCTTTCAGCCGTATGGAAAGTGGAATGCCCAAAATGCTGGAAGTGGTTCCTCCTGGCGGAACGCCCAAAATCGAACCCGCCGGACAGGAGTTAAAACCCGAGTTTCTGGACCTGGTCAAAGGCTTTGTGTCAGACGTAAACGGCCTTCAAATCCAATCTGGAAAAACAGTGGAAGCCTTTGTTGCCGGCGAAATCACCGATGTCCACCAGGTAATGGTTGCCGCCCAGGAAGCTGGCCTGGCTCTGGATTTATTGCTGGAAATCCGGAACCGGACCACGGAAGCCTTCCAGGAAATTATGCGCATTCAGGTCTAACAATCGTACCATCGAGCTTTCTACGAGCAATACATCCCCCGCCCTTCGCTCACCGTTGGTAAGGAGCTGTTTCAAGTTATGGAAAACCTTAAACAGTACCTGGAAAAAGCTCAGGAAATGTGGGCCGGCTTCGACCGGAATAAAAAAATTGGCATTGCCGGCGGCGCTGGACTCCTTCTTCTTCTCATCCTCTTCTTTTCCTTTAGCGGCGGAAAAAGTGAAGTTCGCTATTTCCCTCTCTACACGGATCTGGATCTAAAAGAAGCCGGCAAACTGACCAATCGCCTGCGCGAACTCAACCAGGACTTCCGGTTGGGTGGGGACGGAACCATCATCCTGGTTCCGGAAGAAGATCGCCTGACACTCCGTGCAACCCTGGCCTTTGAAGGATTTCCCAAAACCGGGTACATCGGCTACGAAGTCTTCGACGAAGTGCCCCTGGGCATGACCGACTTCCTCCAGCAGGTAAAATACCAGCAGGCCCTGGAAGGGGAACTCAAAAGAACCATTGGACACCTCGAACAGGTCGACGATGTGCGTTTGCACGTTGTCATACCCGAAGCCAGCCTCTTCACCGAACAACAGAAACCCACAACCGCTTCTATCTTGCTTAAAACACGGCCCCGGATGAAACTGAGTTCGGAGCAAATTGAAGGCATTCAACGTCTGGTAGCCAGCAGTGTAGAAGGCCTGGCATTTGAAAACATCACGGTACTGGACAACGAAGGCAACCTGCTCTCCAGAGAAGTGGATCCCCTGGCCCGGCTCACGTCTAAGCAAATTGAAGTACAGCGAAACGTCGAAAAATACCTGGAACAACGCGTACAACAAAAACTCAACCACGTCATGGGACCCGACCAGGCCGTAGTGACAATTTCTACGGAGTTGAATTTCGACCAGACCAGTGTGGAAGAAACACTGTTCAATCCAGAGTCTCAAATTGCCATCGCCGAAGACCGCAGCGAAGAAAGCTCCGCAGAAGCCGGTACTAAAGAAAGAACCACCACCAATTTCGAAATCAACAGAACCATCCGGCGCATCACCGGAGCGGTAGGCGCCATCAAACGCCTTTCCATCTCCTTAACCGTCAACTCCCGCATTCCCGTCATTGGAACCCCCGAAGACGAAGATACCCAGTTTCGGGATCGCACACCCGAGGAAATTGAAGAAGTCGCCAACGTCGTACGCGGCGCAGCTGGCCTGGACAACACCCGGGGAGACTTGCTCACCATCAGTAAATTCCCGTTTGCCGTTACAGACCTGCGCGCCCATGCCGAGAGAAAACGCAAACAGGAAGAACGCGACGAACTCATTACCTCCGTTGTACTCAACGTGGCAAAAGCCATTGCCATTGTCATTGCCCTGCTGGTCCTGCGGGCCATCATTGGTGCCATTGGCCGCGGCGTAGCGCGAGAAGAAGAAATTGCAATGGAGGCACAGCGAGAGCTGGACGAAGACGATGTTTCGGAAGAACTGCCAGAAACTCCGCACGAATTGCTCCTGGGCCGCATTGCCCAATTGATCTCCGAACGACCGGAAGACGCCGCAAAACTCATCCGTACCATGCTCATCGAAGACGCGCAGGCTCGTTCGCGCCAGGGCGCATAACCATCTATGAACAAGGTCATCCGCACCGCCAGGATTTCTACCCAGCGAGTACGCCTGGGCGTCGCTTCAGGCAAAGAACGTGAAGCCGCAGCGGCCGAAGCAGAGCTTGAATTCACGAGGCTCGACGAACAAATTGAAGCGATGGATCCGTCTGAATCTGCAGACGAGGCAATAGACGGAACCGATGCCGAAATGCAGGACGGCGACAGTGACGAGCAGGAAGCGATCGAAGATGGAACCGCGATGGAGGACCTGCCCTCTGAAGTGTGGGAAGGTGAAAAAACCGAAGAACCGCCCGAAATCTCCGCCATCCAGGTGGAAACCCTTGTAGAAGAGCGCCTGAAAGAATTCGAGCAGCGTTTTCAACAAGAAAAAGAAGATGCGTACCGCTCCGGATTTGAAGACGGAAAAACCGAAGGCCTGAAAGAAGGCCAGGAACAAAGCCGGGACGAAATTGACCGGTTCGTTTCCGCCTTGCAGAGCCTACAAGAACAGTGGGAAGACCATTATAAAAATACGGATCAGGACCTGACCCATCTGGCCCTGGCAGTGGCCCGCCGAATCATTGGCGCTTCCGTACAGATCCAGGAAGAACCTGTATTACACGCTGTGCAAGAATGCCTGGCCTACCTCCAGGATAAATCTCGGGTGGTCATCAAAGTCAACCCACAAGACCTGGACGTAGTCCGTCGCCACCGCAACAACTGGTTGGAATCTCTGGAAGGCATTGAGAAATTGCTGGTTGAAGGCGATGCCGATATTTCCCGGGGAGGCTGCATTGTAGAAACCCCCAAAGGAGATGTAGATGCCCAGGTGGAAGAACGCCTGGAACGCCTGCAAACCTTGCTCTGGCTGTCAGACCGGACCGGAGACAAGGACGAATCTGAATGAACATCGAACGCCTCATTCAAACCGTAGAAACCGCCGAACCTGTGCGCGTCCGGGGGAAGGTCAACCAGGTCGTTGGACTGGTCATCGAAACCAATGGCCCGCCTGTTTCCATTGGCGAGCTCTGCCGCATCAACAACGCCGAAGGCGGCCCGCCCGTATATACCGAAGTGGTGGGCTTTAAAGAAAACAAAGTGCTGATGATGCCGCTCGGCGAAATGGAAGGCATTGCGCCCGGCAGCCGGGTAACGGCCCTGGATGAGCCCTTCAAAGTCCGCGTAGGGGAAAGCCTGCTGGGCCGGGTACTCAACGGCCTGGGTGAACCCATAGACGGCAAAGGCACCCTCTGGAGCGCAGAAAAACGCCCCGCTTCTGCCGCCCCACCAGACCCGCTCTCCCGCAGACGCATCCAGGAACCCTTGCCCACCGGCATCCGCGCAATCGACGGTCTGATCACCTGCGGCAAAGGACAACGCGCCGGCATTTTCGCTGGCAGTGGTGTAGGAAAAAGCGTTCTGCTGGGAATGTTGGCCCGGCACGCTGAAGCAGATGTAAACGTCATTGCATTAATTGGCGAACGAGGCCGCGAGGTCCGGGACTTTCTGGAACGCGACCTCGGTCCAGAAGGGCTGGCCCGATCTGTCGTCGTTGTGGCTACCTCGGACCAGCCTGCGCTCATCCGCATCAAAGGTGCCCAGGTGGCCACCGCCATCGCAGAATACTTCCGAGACCAGGGCAAAGACGTCATGCTTTTGATGGACTCCGTAACCCGGGTAGCCATGGCACAACGCGAAGTGGGCCTGGCCATTGGCGAACCCCCTACCACGCGCGGCTACACCCCATCCACCTTTGCCCTGTTGCCCCGGCTGCTCGAACGCGCGGGCATGGGGATAGAAGGCAGCATTACCGGCCTCTACACCGTCCTGGTAGAAGGCGATGACATGGACGAGCCCGTAGCCGATGCTGTGCGTGCAATTCTGGACGGCCACATCGTCCTTTCTCGCCGCCTCGCCTCTCAAGGCCATTACCCGGCCATCGACGTACTCGAAAGTGTGAGTCGCGTTATGACCGATGTCGTACCCCCCGAACACGCCGAACGTGCCAACCAAATCAAAGAAACCATGGTTACGTACCGGGAAGCCGAAGACCTCATCAACGTGGGAGCGTACCAGCGTGGCAACAACCAGAACATCGACTTTGCCATAAGCCACATAGATGCCATCAACAAATTCCTGTGCCAGAATGTGAACGAACACACCGACTTTGAAGAAAGCCTGCAACAGATGACCGCGCTGCTCGGATAAAAACAGAAGACAATTGAATACATTTTCTTGATCACCGGTTTCCTGAGAAAGACCCTGGAATGGCCAAGCGGTTCAAGTGGCGGCTCGATCCAGTAAAAAAAATCAAAGAACGTCAAGAAGACCAGGAACGCGAAGCGCTGGCAAGTGCGCGCAACGCACTCGCACAGGAAGAGTCTCGGCTTGCAGACCTCAAAAAGCAACGTATAGATTTTGCAGAGCAGCTCCGCCAACAACAATCTGGCCGCCTCAATCTTTCCGAATTGGCACGACTACAAGCTTATCTGAATAGCCTGGACAAAAAAATAAAGCACCAGGCAACACAGGTAAAAACGGTCCAGGAAACTGCAAATCAACAACAGGAAACCCTGCTCAAAGCCATGCAGGATAGAAAAGCGCTTGAAAACCTGAGAGAACGAGATCACCAGAAATTCCGTAAAACCGAAAAGCGCCGAGAACAGGCAACCACAGACGAAACGGCCAACCGACGCGCGCAACGGAAGGATGTTTGAGTAAACCGTGAAAAAAATCGCTCTAATTTTACTGCTCGTTCTGGGCATGTTGCTTTCTTTTTGCGCCATTGTTCTGGTTATGTTGTCTCTAACCGGCGTGGTAGACAGCCCTGATGGGGTTCGAGAACTCCTTCTGGGTGAAATGCCTGGCGGCGAAAGTTCGCTATTAAACCAGGGCGAAGTCATCCAAATGCAAGATGGGCTCCTGCTTCTGCAGCAACAAAAGCAAGAATTGGAAGCAGACCTCATCCAGCTCCAGGAAGACACAAAAACCCTGGAAGAGAAAAAAATCGAACTCTCCGGCGAAGTCACCGGCCTGACGCAGCAGAATGCGACGGGCAACCAGGACGAAGCCCAGAAACGTGCCGAACGATTGAACCAGGCGATCGCGCTCTACAGCGCCATGCGGCCGGCCGACGCAGCATCCATTATGGATCAAATGAGCGATGAATTGGTCCTGGAAATTCTGCCCAACCTCAAAGAACGCCAGGCAGCGCGCATTCTCAACTCTCTTACAGACGACGACCGCAAAGCCAGACTGTCTAACCAGCTCGTGGAAGGGATAAAAAAGCCGTGAACAATTCAGAGGGACAAGGAGGTGCCTCATGGATCATATTCACCTGTAAAGAGCTGCAAATCGGTACCAGACCACCCCGCATAAAAAGATCCTGTTTCGGACGCCCGTCTGTTTTCTCAGACCGGACATCCAGCGATCCCAATTGGAGACCCATCCCATGTTGTTGAATCCACTCCCGCTTCAAGAGGCAGGCACGGAAGCCTCCTTCGGCTTTACAGAAGCCGTTACCTCAAAAAGCACTGGTCCTCCCTTCCGGGAAATCCTCTTCAAAGTGCAACAGCACCTGAATGGTCCCCCGAATCGAAGTGGCCCTGTTCCTGCCGAGCCAGAAACAGAACCTACTTATCCGTCTCTGGCAACTCTCATTGCAGAAATCCTTGCCGAGAAAGCGCCCCGTCCATCCTCGGAAAAAATAACGGGGGGCGTCGAGGTCTCGGTTGCGCAACTCCAGGACGAAGGATTCGAAAATTCGACTCTGACCGTTCCTTCGGAATTGCCCTCAACCGAACCCGCAGCAACCGGCCAGGCCTTTCTATCCGAAAAACCTGTGGCTCCAATGCCACAAGAAACGGATGCAGCAGAATCGTTTCCAGAAGGCAAAATCCAGCCCGAATCGGATGCAGCTCTCTCTACGAGCAATGCAAAAACCTTCTCCGAAGCGCTTCCGGTACAGGAAAACGAATTGCCCACAAACACTGCAACAGCAGAAGAATCGCAAAACAATCCAGCAGACGAGACGTCTGTACCGCTGGCAGAAGCTGAACCGCAGCCTTCTGAGCCCCAGGTACAGCCCCGAACGTCTGGAGTCATATCCACGCCTCCGCAGAATTCATCCGCAGATGAAAACGAGGTCCAGAACGCAGAAACCGAATTCCAGACACGGCAAAACGTTCAATCCCAACCGGCGCACAACAACCAGCAGGGAGCACCTGCCGGTTCGGCCGGAGTCACTTATCCACAGAACGCAGCAGCGGATGAAAACGAGTCCCGGAACACAGAAACAGAATTACAAACACGGGAAAACGTTCAATCCCAACCTGCACACAACAACCAGCAGGTAACATTAGCCGGAACAGCCGGAGTCGCATCCGCGCCTCCGCAGAACGTAGCACCCGAGGAGAACCAAACCCGGAGCACCGAAAATCAGCGCCGGGAAAACGTTCAATCCCAACCTGCACACAATAACCAGCAGGTAACATTAGCCGGAACGGCCGGAGTAGAAACTCCGCTCCAAAACACCGCAACAACCGGTGTTAACCCTGCTTCGAAGCAAGACATTCCAGATGCCGGAAATCAGCCTCCGGTCTCGCCACCAGGCACAGAAACGGTTTCTGCAACCGCTGCGAAGCAGCAACCAGTCATCGCTCCGCCCCCGGGTGAAACACAACCTTCCAGCCGGGGAACGCAACAAGAACCGGTGCATCAGCCGAATGGCTCCACAACTGGAGTAAACATACCGTCTGCTCCAGCAACAGCTTCTGCCTCGCCCCGGGAAACCGTTCCAGCCAACATGGCCCCGGCTTCGCAAACACCTGAATCTTCGGATCCTGTCCTCGGAACCGTCCTGCAAAGTGCCGGGGCAAACATCCCCCAACCAACCGCACCCCGCAGGAATCCACCGACTCAGGAACTCCCGGAAGATATCGAACTTCAGGTACGAGAAACCGCAGTAGGACAAGAACCGGTACGCCGTGCGAGCCTCTCTCGGGAACAGGCCGAAACACAGCCCGATCCCGAATCCCAGGAAACCCCAGTCGCTTTTCGGGCTGAACCCATACCGCATAGATCAGAATCTTCGCAGGTCCAAACTGCGCAACCCGATATGTCTGCGTCCGTTCGTCCTGCGCAGGGTTCCACCATAATCAACTCAAACACCGCACCCCGAACGGGAGTCACAGACCAGCCACAGGACCCCCATCAGGTTTCGGATCAGATCGTACGCGGTGCACGCATGTTGTCTCGCAACGGAACCACCGAAGTCACCGTCCGTCTCGACCCTCCTGAATTGGGAAGCGTCACCATTCGCCTCCAGACCCAGAACAACAGTCTTTCGGGCGAAATCACTGTCGAAAACCGCCAGGTACACGACGTGGTTCGCGGTCGACTGGCCGACCTCCGGGAAGCCCTTTCGAATCAGGGAATCCAGGTAGACCGAATCGAAGTTTCCGTAGATGGGCGCGGTGCCTCTGGGCCAGATCGGGACGCATCCAATTCCTTCTTCCGGGAAAATTCGCAAAGATCTACACCCCAGGACAACCCGGAGCGGCAGCGCCGTTCACCGCAGTGGGAAAACCAGCAGAGACAACGGTCTGCTCCCCAGGAAGGACACGTAGATTTCACAGCTTAAAAATCTTTACCCCTGATGAATCCGCACCATAAGTCTGAACCAAGTAAAGGAGGTGAGAAACAGATGAATGTGATCGATGGCGTAGCCACAACCAACCAGAATGCAACAATGACCGACAGCCTGATGAAAAATGAGGACCTGGGCAAGGATGCTTTTCTGAAATTGCTGCTGGTGCAGCTTCAGAATCAGGACCCGATGGAACCGGTCAAGAACGAGGATTTTATTGCGCAGCTTGCACAATTCAGTTCTCTCGAACAACTCCAAAGCATCAACACTGCGGTTTCTGGAGACAAGGAAGTCGATGCTACCGCAGGAGTCGAACAGGCCATTATGAGCAACACCGCCATCTCGCTCATGGGCAAACAGGTAGACATCGCCTCCGATTCCATAAGTTATACCGGTGGCGACGAAGTGGAAGTGGGATACAACCTGGCTGGCCCAGCCAACCAGGTGGGCATCCAGATCTTCGACCAGAGCGGCAACCTGGTTCAAACCCTGAGTGCTTCTACCACTGGGAAAAACAGTGGTACCATCACCTGGGACGGCAAAGACGCAGACGGTCGAGATGTTCCGGCCGGAACCTACAACATCGTACCTGGTGCCCTCAACGGACAGGGCGGCTCCGTGGGCGTAACCGCTGGCCTGACTGGAACCGTGACCGGCGTCCGCTATGAAAATGGCAAACCCATCCTGGTGATGGGCGGCGGAGAAGCGGATCTCTCCGGTGTAGCTCGCGTGTATTAAGGAGAGTACTCCATGAACCGGATTAACCCTCCGGCAGGTCTCCCCATTGATCCGCACCTGGGGCGTGCGGCTCCAGTTGAGAAATCTGCGCAACAAAACCAGCCCTCAAAAACCGGAAAATCTTCTTTCCAGGAGATCTTCCAGAAAGAACTGGGACAGGAGCTTCGTTTCTCCGCCCACGCCCAGGACCGGCTCTCTGAACGGGACATCCGGCTCAGCCCGGAAGCCCTGAACAAATTGACCAGCGCGGTGGACAAAGCCGCCGCAAAAGGTGCTCGGGACGCCCTGGTGTTAATGCCGGGGGCTTCCCGCAAGGAAGATCTGGCACTGGTGGTCAGCGTAACCAACCGAACAGTGGTTACAGCCATGGACGGCGAACACATTCGGGAAAATGTTTTTACCAACATTGACAGTGCAATGATCGTCCACTAAAAAGGAGGTTTTCCAAAGGACGACGCATCCCAAAATGCTTTGAGTTTCGCACATCGAATTCCTTTACCACCCGCGGGCCGGACCTTCAACAGGAGGCCCCGCCGCTGCCGACCGACAGACGCAGCGGAAGACCATCTTGAGGAGGCTATCAAAAGATGGCACTCATCTCTTTGTTCACAGGATTGTCAGGCATCCAGGCGCATCAGACGCGCACCAACGTGGTTGCCGATAACATTGCAAACATCAATACAGTAGGTTTCAAATCCCGCAGAGCCAACTTCGAGGAACTGCTTGCGCAGACCTCCAAGGAAGCTACCGGCCCCGAAGGCAACCTGTCGGGAACCAACCCCGTCCAGGCTGGCATCGGTGTTCAGCTCAAAAGCATTGACACCACCTTCACCCAGGGCAGCTTGCAAATCACCGGCCGAGATACCGACCTGGCCATTGAAGGCGACGGCTTTTTTATTCTAAGCGATGGGGTCAACCGCTTTTACACCCGCGACGGTGCCTTCACCTTCGACGCGTTAGGCAAGCTCATCAACCCCAGCAACGGGATGGGGGTACAGGGAAATATTGCCGATTCAACCGGCAGATTTGGTGCAACAACCGGTTTGGAAAACGTGCAGTTGGACCTCAACCGGGAAATTCCCGGCGTGTCCACCACGCGGGTGAACCTGTCTGGAAACATCGATCCCGGACCGGTTTCTGCTCTCACCACAGGCACAGAATTCGTTACGGCCTCCGTCGTTTCCGGTGGACCGGGTTTTCCCTTTACTCTGGCGACGGAACAGAAACTGGAAATGCGCATCGACTCACCAGACGGCCTCACCAGCGGGAGCATTACGGTCCCGGATGCCAGCTACCTGACCCTCGATAGTTTTGTAGATGGCATCAATGCCGCCATTGCCGGGAATGACCGGCTGGCCGGAAAGGTCATTGCACAACAAGATCCGAACACGCCTGGAAACATACAACTCCGAACCACCGTCGGCGGTACCGGTGTACAGCTTACGCTGAATAACGTGGGCACTGGAACCGCCCTGGCCACACTGGGCCTGGGTGCTACCGGATCCAACAGTGCCATTGCCACCACAGGAAGCACGCTCAACAGCCTGGCGCAGGTGGGCACCGCGCTCAATGCCGGCGATATTTTACGCTTCAGCGGCTCCCGTGCAGACGGCACCTCCTACAACGGAACCTTTACGGCAGCCGCAGGAAGCACCATCCAGAACTTCCTGGACACGGTGTCTGCCGCCTTCGGCGACAACGTTTCAGGGGGCCTGGACCTGACTGGAAAGATTCAGTTGACAGACTCCTCGGGCAATGCCGTGACCGGCTTTACCGTAGACATCACCCTGGACGACCAGGGTGCCGGAAGCGGTCTGGTGGGCGATACAGGCCTGCAACAGCACAAAATCAGCACCAATATTTTCGACTCTCAGGGTCGAAGCCACACGATGAACATCAACCTGGCCGAATCTCCGGTCGCCAACAAATGGACCTACACCGTCAAGATCGACAACCAGACACCCAATACCGGCGGTACGGGTACCGTAACGTTCGACGAAGACGGAAGCATCCGCACGTTTACGCCCACCGAGGGCGAAGGCACGTTGCTCCAGTTCACACCCTCCGGCGAAGTGTTGCCCATGAAAATTGACTTTACGGGCCTCACCTCACCAGAACGCGGCATCAACGGCCTCACCCAGTTCTCTTCGCCCGGTACTGCAGACGTGGTAGACCAGAACGGGCGATCGGCTGGCCGGCTGGATACCATTTTCATCCAGAACAGCGGTGTGGTCGAAGGCCGGTTCACCAACGGCGAAACCCTCAACCTGGCCCGCGTCAACCTGGCCAACTTCGACAACCCCGGCGGTTTGCTGCGGGTAGGCGGTAACCTCTTCGCAGAAACCGAGAACACCGGTCCGCCGCTGATCGAAATTGCCACGGAAACCATCGAGTCGCAAATTGCTGCCGGTTCACTCGAGCTTTCCAACGTGGACCTGGCCCAGGAATTCACAGACCTGATCATTTCCCAGCGCGGCTTCCAGGCCAATGCCCGGGTCGTGACCACAACAGACCAGATCCTGGCCGAAACCGTCAACCTGAAACAGTAATCCTGGCTTTTTCCCTTGATTGAAAGGGTGCAGAAGGCTTAATATGTGGGGAAGGGCACCTGGACCTTCCCCACACCTCACCTCCTGAGTTGGTTTCTTTACGCAAGGATCGGACCGATGATCAAAATTACCCGGCTGAACAATACCGTCCTCACGATCAACGCCGATATGATCGAATTCCTGGAAACCACCCCAGACACCATTATTACCCTCACCGATGGCCGGAAAGTTGTTGCAAAAGAATCTGTAGACGAATTAATTGAACGCGTGGTGGAATACAAAAGACGTTTGCTTTCTCCACTGCCAGAAGTACAGAAGCCATCTTGAATAATCCTGTTGAACCATCCGCAAGAGCTGTTGATCCAGCAGGCAGAGGAAAATCATGGACATTACCACAATTGTAGGACTGATCGCCGGTTTTACCCTGATTATTATGGGCATTTTTAACGGGGGTGAACTCAGCTCATTCATGGACTCCGGTTCGTTCATGATCACCATTGGAGGCAGCCTTTCTGCCACCCTGGTCAACTTCCCTCTCGCAAATATCGTAAGCATCCTGAGTGTGATGAAAAAGGCTTTTTTTTATAAGAGCATCCAGCCCACCGAACTGATCGAAAAAATCGTTGGCTTTGCTGAAACCGCCCGGCGAGAAGGCATCCTGGCCCTGGAACAGGCCGTGCAGGAAGTGGATGATTCCTTTATGGCTGCGGGCATCCGATTGGCAGTAGACGGCACCGAACCAGAACTCATCCAGACCATTCTCGAAACCGAGCTTTCGTTTGTGGAAGAACGGCATAAAGCCGGTGCCAGCATTTTTGAGTATATGGGCAACGCAGGACCGGCCTTCGGCATGGTTGGCACCCTGATCGGGTTGGTGATTATGCTCTCGAACCTGGACGACCCGTCTGCCATTGGCCCGGGTATGGCCCTGGCGCTGATCACCACACTGTACGGCGCAGTTTTTGCCAACCTCATCTGTATTCCCATTGGGGGCAAACTCAAAGTGCGCTCCGCCGAAGAAGCCCTGCAAAAACGTATGATCATGGAAGGCATTATGTCCATCCAGTCCGGAGACAACCCCCGCATTGTGGAACAGAAACTCAACGTATTCATTGCACCCAACCTCCGTAGCGTCTCCGAGGAGGAAGAGGGCTAAGTTATGGCAATGATTAATGAAGACGAATGTCCCAAAGGCCTGCCCGGTTGGCTGGCCACCTTTGGCGATCTGATGTCTCTTTTGCTTACCTTCTTCGTGCTTCTGCTCTCCTTCTCGTCCATGGAAGAGGTCAAATTTAACCACGCCATGGGGTCGCTTCGTGGTTCGCTGGGCGTTTTTCAATCCGAACCCGAAATGAGCCAGCCCATCAGAGTGTCCATGCCCTTAGTACGCGGCAGCGTGCGCCAGTCCAACAACATTCGTAAAGCCGCCGAAGCTCTCGAAAAATCTCTCTCAGACGAAGGTCTGGAAGGAGACGTTTCCCTCGAAGGCACCGCTTCGGGCCTGGTCATCCGTATCCAGGCACCCGTGGTTTACGACTCGGGCAGCGCCGCCCTTCGGGAAGAAATTCAGACCATCTTCTACCGCATTGGCGATCTCTTGCAACAATTGCCCAATGAGGTTGTGGTCCAGGGCCATACAGACGATACGCCCATCAGTAGCGCCTTCCCTTCCAACTGGGAACTTTCATTCCAGCGTGCAGTCAACGCGGCCCGCTTTTTCATCACCGAGTGCGGCATCCATCCCCGGCGTATTGCCACGGAAGGCTTTGGAGAATACCGCCCTCTGGTACCCAATACCACCGAAGAAAACCGACGAAAAAACCGCAGGATCGAAATTCATATCCTCTACGCCGGGGAAACGGACGGAAACCTGAAAATCATTTCCGATGCGTTCAAAAACTTTGGAATGGAAGGCCAGCGAGATGATGGTGCCCCCATCTACCAGCCACGAAGAGGACGGGGTCGTTGAAAAGTTTATTGGACCGCTGCTTTTTGCCGTTTACTGCCTGTACAGGGGTTGACCCATGGCAAAAATGATCAAAGAAGAAGATTGCCCGAAGGGCTTACCTGGTTGGCTGGCCACTTTTGGTGACTTGATGTCCCTGCTGCTCACCTTCTTCGTGCTCCTGCTCTCCTTCTCTACAACGACTGTCACCCAGCTCAACAGCGCCATGGGTGCCTTGCAAGGTGCCCTGGGTATGCTTTCAGGGGAACCGGAACTGAGCCTGCCCATCCGACAATCCTTGCCCCGCACCGAAGGAAATCTCTCACAGGCAGAGGTCATTGCCAAAGCCGCCTCCGAAATGGAAGAAGCCGTAGAAGAGGCCGGTCTCCAGGGCGATGTGATGCTCGAAGAATCCTCTACTGGCATCGTCATTCGGGTGGATAACAAGCTCTTTTTTGGTACAGGAGAGTCAGATCTCAAGCCCAGCGCCCTGTCTGTCCTGGACAAATTGGCGAAGATTTTAAAACCGCTGCCCAACCAGGTCAACGTGCAAGGGCATTCAGACAACCAGTCCATCAATACCGAGCAATATGCCTCGAACTGGGAACTCTCGGGCATGCGTGCCCTCCAGGTGGCCCGCCACTTCATCCAGAAGGGCAATATTTCGCCAGACCGGATCTGGATTACCGGCTACAGCCAGTACCGCCCTCTGGTGCCCAATACCACCGAAGAAAACCGGCGCAAAAACCGCCGAGTAGAAATCCATATTCTCTACAAAGACAACAGCGATGTCCCGCCCGGAAAAGTCTACAATTCGCTTGAAGAAAAAGGGATTCAGGTACAGGGTAGAGGCCAGGACTGATCCCACACCCCATCTCGCTTTCCACCTCCGCGTCCACAGTTTCACGAACAGGATTCTCCCATGCCAGAAGAAAATCAGGACGATAAGCTTGAAGAAGAAATGCTGCGCATGATGCAAGAAGAATCAGAGGGAGAAAGCACCGACGCTGAAGGAGAAAGTGACGCGGGCGGGGAAGACGATGCAGAGGCAGAAATGCTACGCGCCATGCAGGGTGAAACGGGTTCCGAAGGGGATGAATCGGGGGATGAAGACGCAATGGAAGCCGAAATGCTTCGAGCCATGATGGATGAAACAGATACTGCCGAAGGCCCGGCTCGAAGCGCAATGAAACAGGGCCTGGAAATGCTCACCGGAAGCGAGTCACATCCAGCCGGCATTGAGCGCCTGCTGGATGTAAAACTCTCCGTATCCATCGAATTGGGGCGAACCGAAGAACCCATCAGCGTTGTTTTGGAATGGACGGAAGGCTCGCTCATTGAACTCTCTAAAGTTTCAGGCGATGCCGTGGACGTGATCATCAACGGAAAGCTGTACGCAAAAGGGGAAGTCGTTACCATTGCCGAAAATTTCGGGGTACGCATTACAGAACTTATGCCCGCCACCCGACGATAACCCTTCCAAGAAAAAATTTCTCCAAAAACAAAGAAAAATCTGCCCACGAACGGACAGGCCTGTACGCACGGGAACCCGTAGGCTTTCTTTGCCTTCTTTTTAAAATTCTGTCTGTTTATTTAATTCAACTTCTTTATTTTTAATATTTTATAAATAAAATACATCCATAAACTCATTCATTCGGGGCTACCTCAATACAGCCTCCGAAAAATAGGCGATCCATTCCGGATCGCCTATTTCTTTACTGGCACAGCGGTTGCTCCCCCACCCATACACGGATCACTCAGGGGGGAATTTCATGTCTATTCGCATCGCGCTGGTTGCATTGACCATACTCTGCTTCGTTCAACCCGGTATGGCGCAAACCAGTCCCGTTGATACGCTTGCCAATTCGGCTGTTCTTCAACAGGCCACCAGCCAGCTTCCCAATACCTACAGTTTGCTCGCCCGAATGGGCCTCTCTCTGCTTGTTGTCATCGCCCTCATCTGGCTTGCCACCCACCTGCTCAAACGATTCTCGGGCGGCAGAATTTCCAGCGGAGCCAGTGCGCGTATCCAGGTTCTGGAACGAACCTATATCGCCCCCAAAAAAGCGGTTTACATTGTCCGCATTGGAAGCCGTGCCCTGGCCGTAGGCGTAACAGACACCCAGATGAATACCCTTGCAGAACTCGACCCCGAAGAAATCCTCTCCGCCGAACCTGCCCAGAATAACAATCCCACATCTTCCTCGTTTGCACACATCCTGAAAGGCATGCGCACCCGCCTGACAGGTCCATCTCACGGGGAGAGTGTTTGATGTCCACCCGCCTTTTCCGCACCGGCATCTTCGCCATCCTCTTGCTGACCGTGTTGCCTGTCCTCTTGCCAGCAGACGCTTTTGCCCAGGGCCTGCCGCGCATCAGCATTGGCGTAGAAGAATCGACCAAACCTCAGGACGCCGCAGTCACGCTCGAAATCATCTTCTTGCTCACTGTCCTTACCCTGGCACCGGCCCTGCTGATTATGCTCACCTCGTTCACCCGAATCGTGGTGGTGCTCTCGTTCCTCCGAATGGCCATTGGCACCCAGCAAATTCCGCCCACACAGCTCATTGTGGGCCTCTCGCTTTTCCTGACCCTCTTTGTGATGGGCCCCACCTTCGACGAGGTCTACGACAATGCCATTGTGCCTTACCTGGATGAAAAAATTGACCACAAAGTTGCCCTGGACCGCGGCCTGGAACCGATGCGGAAATTTATGCTGCGTAACACGCGAGAAAAAGACCTGGCCCTTTTTGTCAAACTTTCCCGCTCTCCCAGGCCGAACAATCCAGACGAACTCTCCAACCGGGTATTAATCCCCGGCTTTATCATCAGCGAACTCAAAACCGCCTTCCAGATCAGCTTCGTCCTCTTTATCCCCTTTATTATCATCGACATGGTTGTTTCCAGTACATTGCTCTCCATGGGTATGATGATGTTGCCACCTGTTACCGTTTCCCTCCCCTTCAAGATCCTGCTCTTTGTTCTGGTAGATGGCTGGCACCTCATCGTAGAATCCCTGGTGTTGAGCTTCAAATAAACACCACAGACAAAAGAATCCAATTCCCGCTTTCCAGGAGATCCAATGACGCCCGAATTTATCATCAAACTGGGTCAGCAAGCCATTTACCTCATGTTGCTCGTTTCAGCACCCATGCTGCTAGCCGGCCTGGTCATTGGGCTGGGCGTAAGTATTTTACAGGCCGTCACGCAAATCCACGAAGTAACACTCACATTTATTCCTAAAATTCTGGCCGTGTCTCTGGCATTAATGATCGCCCTCCCCTGGATGATGCAAAAAATTCTGGATTTCATGGCTGGCCTTCTCCGCTCAATTCCTTCCATCGTATCATAAAATCAACCCTGATCCCTGATCCCTGATCCCTGGACTTTCTCCATGAACACCACCTTCCTCGACGTCTCCGTTGCCGAATTCCAGGTCTTCCTGGTGGTCTTCATACGTATCCTTGGTATCCTGGGCACCTCACCGGTCTTTGGGCACCACACCGTAGTGAACCAGGCCAAAATTGGTCTGGCTCTGGCCCTGGCCCTTGCACTGTATCCAGCAAGCCACATCACGTTGGCCGCCACCACAGACCTCATTCCCTACGTAATTATTGTGGCCAAAGAATTGATCCTGGGGATGATGATCGGATTTGCCGCACGGCTCGTTTTTCTTGCTGTACAGTTCGCAGGCGAAGTGGTAGGAATTGACATCGGTTTTGGCGTGGTCAATATCATCGACCCCATCTCGGCACAACAAATCTCCATCATCGGAACCTTCCAGAATCTGATCGCCCTGGTCGTATTCCTGATGATCAACGGCCACCACACCCTTCTCAACACCATCGCCGCCAGCTTTGAAATGGTCCCCTTGGGGGGCATCCAGCTCACCGAAATGCTCGCACGCGGGCTCATTTCTATGACAGCCAACGTTTTCTTGATGGCCATTAAACTCGCAGCCCCGGTCATTATTGCCCTCTTTCTTACCTCTCTGGCCCTGGGCATTATTGCACGCACCGTGCCGCAAATGAACGTCTTCATTGTCGGATTCCCTCTGAAAATCGGTGTGGGCATGGGCATGCTGTTTCTCTCTATGCCGCTCTTCCAGACCGTACTCATCAAAATGTTTGGCGGAATGGCCGCCGATCTCAGCATCCTCCTCCAACAAATGTATAAGCCCTGAGCCATGGCCGAAGAATCCTTCCAGGAAAAATCCGAGCAGGCAACCCCGAAGCGCCGCGATGAAGCGCGGCGAAAAGGCCAGACTGCCAAAAGCCAGGAACTCAATTCGGCAGTGGTGCTCATTGCCGGCATTATAGGGCTGTACATGCTGGGAGGATATCTGAACCAGAACCTGGCCACATTTACAGTACAACTCCTGGAACGTAGCCATACGTTTGAATTCACTCCCGGAAATCTTCACACCTACATGCTCGAATGGGGCAAAGTCTTCTTTTCTGTTGTAGGCCCCATTGTCCTGATTATAGGCACGGCGGCTCTCGGCGTCAGCGTAGGCCAGGTCGGTTTTACCCTCAACGAAGAAGCGATGAAATTCAACCTCAACCGCCTCAACCCAATCAGTGGTGCCAAACGTATTCTCTCCAAACGATCTCTGGTAGAACTGGTCAAGAACATTTTCAAAATCTTCATTGTCGGGTACGTAGGGTACCGCACCATCGGGCCAGCCATCCTACAAATCACCCTCCTGGCCGACGCAAGTGTGGGGGCTATTTTTCAGTACGCCGGATACATGGTCTTCAAAGTAGGTCTCAATACCGCCTTAATTCTGCTCCTTATGGCCATTCTAGACTACATATACCAGCGCTGGGAATTCAACCAGAGTATCCGCATGACCAAGCAAGAAATCAAAGAAGAGCAGAAGCAAACCGAAGGAGATCCGCAGGTTCGCATGCGCATCCGCTCGCTCCAGCGCGAAGCAGCGCGCAAAAGAATGATGGATGAAGTCCCCAACGCAGACGTGGTGATCACCAACCCAACGCACTACGCCGTAGCCATCCAGTACGATATGGATACAATGGACGCCCCCAAAGTGGTGGCCAAAGGCCAGAATCTCGTTGCCCAGCGCATCAAACAGCTTGCTCGGGACACAGGTATTCCGGTTGTAGAAAACAAGCCACTGGCCCAGGCCCTGTTCCGGGCTGTAGAAGTTGGTCAGGGCATTCCCGAGGACCTCTATCGGGCCGTAGCCGAGGTCCTGGCCTACGTCTTCAGGCTGAAAAACCGACGGATAGAAGGATGAAAAATTGACAATTGATAAGTGCCTTCTTTCCCTTCGTTATTCCGCCTTCTGTCTTCCATCTTCTGTTTCTCACAACCTTAACCTTTTCCTTGACTTATGCAACAATATAGGGGTATATTATGCTATTCGATAGCATACGTGGAGGCAGGATATGAACGCGCTCTTTGAGAAAATTTCGCAGTACACCGATATCCTGTTTGCCGTTTCGGTAATTGGCATGATCGCTGTAATGATTATTCCCATGCCAGCAGGACTGATGGACCTGATGCTCACGTTCAATATTGCGTGCAGCCTCATCATCCTTCTGATGACCTTATACATTACCGATCCCCTCGAACTCTCGGTGTTCCCGGGCTTGCTTCTGGTCATGACGCTCTTCCGGCTCTCGCTCAACGTGGCGTCCACCCGGCTCATCCTGGGCGAAGCCTATGCCGGCGAGGTTATTAATTCTTTTGGCCAGTTCGTGGTCAAAGGCAATTACATTCTGGGGCTGGTGATCTTCCTCATCATCGTAATCATCCAGTTTGTAGTCATCACCAAAGGTGCCGGGCGCGTGGCCGAAGTGGCTGCCCGGTTTACCTTGGACGCTATGCCCGGCAAGCAGATGAGCATCGATGCAGACCTCAACGCCGGGCTCATCACCGAAGAACAGGCCCGCTCCCGCCGCGAAAACATTTCACGGGAAGCCGACTTTTACGGGGCAATGGACGGTGCCAGCAAATTCGTTCGAGGCGATGCCGTTGCAGGCATTCTCATTACCCTGGTCAATATCCTGGGTGGCCTCGCCATTGGCGTGCTCCAGTTGGGCATGCCCGCAGCTTCAGCCGCACAGACCTATACCATCCTCACCATTGGAGACGGGCTGGTCTCCCAGATCCCGGCGCTGATCACTTCAATTGCAGCCGGTATCATTGTTACCCGCTCTACCTCAGAAGACAGTCTGGGCAAAGACCTGGGCCGAGAACTTACAGCCAGACCGCGA
>JAQCGA010000571.1 GCA_027619145.1 bacterium
GGAAAAGAAAAGAAATTTTTTGGTGGACGGGTGCGGCGAGTTCCTCAGGTAAAAGATACGGAGACTACGATCCGGGTGGCTGTGGTCAATTTTTCGGGCTTTGAGTCTCAGAAGGCCGGCGAGCATTTGGCTGAGTTGATCAAAATGAATTTGAACCGATTCGGGCACATCCGATTGGTAGAAGTGGGTACAGGGGCGGAGTATCTGGACCCGGATGCGGCAATGCGCCTGGCACAGATGAGCAACGCAGATGTGGTCATTACAGGTCGGGTGCTGCGGTACGAGATCAACCGGACATCGCGGCCTAATTTGCCGCTGGTTGTGGGTTTTCCGCAGACGGTGGCAACGGTAGAAGCCGATGTGAGGGTTGTAGATCCGCGTGGGCAGAAGGAACCTCTATCTCTCCGGATTTTGGGTACAGGAAGGAATGCCCGAGGCGTTCATCTGTTTCCAACCTCTACGGATGACCGGACAAGTTATTTGAGTGTGATTGAGCGAGAACGTATCTGGGACGAGGCTGGCCAGCAGGTTGTGGGTGATTTGTTGACGGAAATGTCTCAGACGTTCAAGTGGCTTCCGCAGTGAGATTGGATATGCACCCGTGGACCCGGGCCATTCCTGTGGTGTGTCTTGTGGCTGTGGTTCTGGTTCCGCTGGTTTGGCTGGAGGGTGTGTATCGGTTTGTGTTGTTGCCAGAAGTTCTTGTTCTGCAGGTTGCGGCTCTTGTTGCCGGGGGATTGTGGTTTTGGCACGGTACATGGAAGCCTTCGCCGCTGGTTCTTCCGGTTCTGTTATTTTTTTTGGCGGAGGTCGTTTCAATCGGAGTGGCTTCAAATCGGGTGGTTTCATTGTTGCCTGTGGCCACCCATGCGGCGTACGTGCTTTTTTTTCTGGCGGCTCTCAATACCCTGAAGAAGTCTGATCTGGATATCATTTTACGGGCAGCCGCGATTGTTGCGGCCGGGATCTCTGTTCTGGGGTTGGTTCAGTTTTTCGGTTGGCATTTGCTGGAGGTGCCTACGGCTGGGTTTCCCAGCGCCACCCTGGGGCACCGGAATTTGGCCGCCGCGTATCTGGTAGCTGTGCTTCCGTTTACGTTTTGGGCATGGGTTGTGGCACGCCGGACCTGGTCGATTTTGCTGTGGGGTGGGGTCGTAGGATTGGAATTGGCTTTTCTGATTGCGACTCGATCTCGAGCCGGATGGGTAGGGGTTGTTGGGGCGGTTTTTCTGGTGGTGGCCGCCAGCGGATGGCAAAACCGGGAAGCGTTGGCAGGTGGGGTTCGGCAGATGTTTTCAGGCGTTCGGGTTGCGGCGCTGGCGCTGGGGTTGGCTCTTACGATCGTACCGATTGTTGTCCCTGCGCGAATCGAAAAAGGTGCTGGCGAGGCCATGTGGGAAGGCAAGCGCTCGATGGCTGCATCCGTGGCTTCTGTGGTTCAGCAAGGTGGTGACCGGGGTCGAATTTCTTTATGGCGAAGAACACTGGAGATGATTGCAGCGCAGCCGATCATGGGAGTAGGGGCCGGTAATTGGCGGCTGCAATATCCCCTCTACGCACAGGGCGATATGGTGGATGAAAAAGCGATGCCACACCGGCCGCACAGTGACCCGCTATGGATCTGGTCTGAGATGGGAACTTTGGGATTGGCGGCGTACCTGTTTTTATTGTGGATGGTGAGCCGTATTGTATGGCGGTTGCTAAGCCGGCCGAAAGAAAGGCTTCTGGCGGGAACGCTGTTGTGTAGTATGGCGGCGGCGGTGATCTGTAGCACGTTCGGTTTTTCGCGAGAATTTCCAGGTGCCTGGTTGCCTTTTTACGTGTCGCTTGCCGGATTGGGTGTGCTGGACACTTCCGGTATTTCCCGGCGACGTGCGTTTTTGCGACCGGTCGTATGTGTGGGGCTGCTGGGGCTTGTGGCTGGGTTGTGGATCACCCTGCGGCAGGTTGATTTTGACCGATACGCTTTGCAATTGCGCGTTGTCTTTGAGGCCGATGATTGGCATGAAGTTGTCCGCACAGCCAGCCATGCACTGGCGGTAGGGCCATTCGATGAAGAAGTTTTTCTGATGCGTGCACGTGCGTATGAGGCAATGGGATCTCCTGCAAAAGCTGAGGTCGATTACCGACGAGGCCTGTCTTATCATGCGGCTTCGGTAGGGTTGTGGAATGGGCTTGGGAATGCATTGCGCCTGCAGGGAGACGGAGACGGTGCCCGGGCATCGTACGAACATGCTCTTGTTCTGGATCCTGAATCGGCAGCGGCATACAACAATATTGGAACGTTGCACGCCGTAGCGGGAAACCTGGATTCCGCGAAGGCTGCGTATTTGAAAGCTGTAGACTATCAGAAGAATCTGGTTGATGGGTACGCGAACCTGAGCGTCGTATACCGTAAAATGGGCGATGTAAACCAGGCCATGGAGGTGGCATGGAAGGCGTTGTACCGAGAGCCTGAACATCTGGAGGCGCTCAATGCATTGGGTGGAGCCTGTATGGTGGCCGGGCGGTTTGATGAAGCCGCACAGGCTTTCTCTCGAGCCATTGGGGTGGACCCCAGCCGGGCCGAGCTGTACTTCAATTTGGGGAGGGCCTCCGAGCGGCGTGGAGATGTGAAAACTGCCATAGTGGCGTACGAGGCTTTTTTGCAACATTGGAAAGGTGGCCCTCACCCGCAAGTAGAGACCGTTAAAATGCGAGTAAAACGTTTAAGAGCAGACAATTGAAGTTGACTTCGGATGGTAACCATACCTATATTCCTCATATCTTATGGCGGTCTATGAAGAATTTCATTTTTATTTTGTTCTGTGTTGCGCCGCTTGTCTGGGGGTGCTCAAATGACCCTTTTAATGTGGCGGCCCCTGTTTTTCGGGACCAGACCGGAACGGCTCTGGTTTCGGTAAGCATCCCTGCGTTTTCCAGAGGGCTTATCCAGCGGGTCAGTATTGAAGTAACCGCAGCGGATACCGGCCGTATTCGGAAAATTCAGCGGGATATGAACTTCCCGATTCCAGGTGGGAATCTGGCCGTTGGACAGGTGGCCAATATTCCGGCGGGTCGGCGGCGTTTTGTGGTAGCGGCATTTGATACGGCCGATACCAAAGGGGTCCCCCGGTTTCGTGGATTTTCGGATTCTACGGTGTTTGCCGGACAGACGCAACTGGTGCAGGTGAGGTTGAATCGAATTGGCGGAGCCGTGAATTTCCAGGCCGTCCTGGATAGCTCCAATGCGGAGCTGGATTCGGTAAGTCTGGCCAAGCTACCGTTGACTTCGGTGCTGGATATTCTGGAACTGATTCCGGACCCGTTTCACGCGGATCGGGCGATGTTGCCGCTGGCATCGGTGGCACTGGGGGATCGATTTACACCGCTGGAGGGCGGCGCATTTAGCCGCCGGATCACGGTGGCGCAAATTCCAACAGG
>JAQCGA010000572.1 GCA_027619145.1 bacterium
TTTGTCGTAACTGGCACTTGCCGTGGCTCTGTCGACATATTCGGTCGGGACAAATTGAATTGCCATGGTGCAGCCCTCTTATCTGATTGAGACCATCCGATTGAGACCATCCGATCAGTTTTATATACAACCTCTGCAGATTCCAGAACCGTTTTTTTTCGTATGTAGTTCCTGCTCATCTCAATGCCCCGACGGCTTACCAGATCTACTTCGCGTCCGAGTATTTGGGCCAACTCTTCTTGCATACGTACCATATCAAAAAGGGTGTGGCGGGCTTCTGGGTGAAATTGTACCAGTACATCTACGTCGCTGTCGGGCCGGAAGTCGTCGCGCAGCACAGATCCGAAAAATGCCAGTTCGGTGATCCGCCATTGATGGCAGAAATCTTCGATTTCTTCTTGGGGGATGTCGATTTGTGCTTTCACTTTTATGCCTTTGTTATTTTCAGACTCTTTTTATAACTGTCAATCTCACTTCAGTTTTTTATACCAGGTCACACGCTTCGGCTGGCATCCAGTGTTCATCCTTGCCATCCCATTTGACGTTGCAGCCGATGGGGTTGGTTTTGGGAATGCTGACGGGTTTTCCGGCCAGGTGTTCTTCCAGGGCTTTTTCGAGGTTGTTCACGGTGATTTTGCTGGCGTCGCGCGGATTGTCCACACTGCGGCCGGTGTATACCAGGTTGCGGTTTTTGTCAAAGACGTAGAAATGAGGGGTGCGTAAGGCACCGTAGGCCAGTGCGACTTCCTGGGATTCATCGTGCAGGTAGGTCCAGGGGAAGTTGTGTTCTTTCATGCGGGAGACCATGTGGTCAAAGTCGTCTTCGGCATAGGTGTTTTTACTGTTGGAATTGATGGCGACGAACTGGACGCCACGAGGTGCGAATTTTTCGGCCGTTTTTCGGGTGACTTCATCTGAGCCGGTGACGTAGGGGCAGTGGTTGCAGGTGAAAGAGAGGACCAGAGTTTCGGCATTGTTGAAATCGGACAGTTGATAGGTGTTGCCATCTGTGGCGGGCAGGGTAAAGTCAGGTGCTTTCTGGCCCAGTTCCAGGGTAAAGGTCATGGATTTCTCCTCGTATGAGGGCTGATCGTACTGATTAGGGTATGGACTACAGGATTTTTTGTGCTATAAAATGATACGGCCCGGTCCGTCAAGATCGCAGTAAATATAAACAAATATTGAGGATTCGCAAAACTCGATATCGGTAGTGCGCTCTTGGGCATAAATAGGGTCTATTGGGGCTGTTTTCAGGGGCGGCTGGCCCGCTGGTAACGGAGATTGCAGCGTTCGGATTCGAGTGCCGGTCAGTTGGAAGGAGGGGCGAGCCGGGTGAGGGCTTTCCAGGACCAGATTGTGGCCGCAGCGAGGAGCGTGCCGAAGACCCACTGGAATACGTCCAGGCTGAAGGAGAGGGAGCGGATGTCTGCGAGGTAGCCGAAGAGGGGGCCGAGGAAGATGCCCAGGAAATTGTTGCCCATTTTGGCAATGGAGAGGAGGGAGGCCCGTTTGTCCGAGGGGATGCGGCGGTTGAGGCTGGCGTCGATGAGAGGGGTGAAGAGGCCGCGCATGAGGTAGATGCCTGCAAAGGAGGAGACTGCAATTGCACCCAGAGGGGCATTGGCCATGAGGATCAGAGAAGCGATGCCCAGTACGCCGATGAGGGCGAGAGAGGCACGTTCACTGCTACGGAGGATGCGGGAGACGCGGTGCGAGTATTTTGAGAAGAGGGCGGTGATGAGGTAGAAGAAGGTGTAACAGTAGCTGATCTGTTCCGGGGTGTAGGAGAAGGTTTTGAGATAGGGCTGGGCAAAGGGGCGGTCTGCGAGGTGGCAGAGGCGCAAGACGACGATGTTGATGAGAGCCAGGGCGATGAGTTCGCGGTTGTTGCCCAGGAAGTGGATGCTGGACTTGAGGTGGGTTGTATACCCGGAGAGGTGTGCGCGAAGTCCGGTGTGGTCGGATGCGTCCGGTTCACGCAGGAGCGGTGGTTCGCAGAAAAACATGCCGAGGAGAACATTGAGACTGAGGATGGCCAGGCCGACCCAGAGCGGACCGGGCAGGCCCAGGCGGGCCACGATGGGACCACACGCGGCTGCGCCGGCGACCAGGGCGGCCATCATGAGAGAAATGGCGTTGCCCATTGTTTTCTGGAAGTCGTTTTCCCTGCCCACGGCTTTGAGGGAGTCGTAGAGCAGAGCGGAGTCCGCGCCGGACATGAGGGATTCGCCCAGGCCCCAGACGGTGAATGCGAGGATGAGAAGAGGGTAGCTGTCAAAGACCAGCCAGCCCAGAATGCTGAGGCCAATGAAAACATAGCCCAGGACCACGCTCCACTTGCGGCTGAAGCGGTCTGCGACGATGCCGGCGGGAACTTCGAAGAGGAAGATGGAGATATTCAGGACCGACATGAGGACCATGAACCGGGCGAGGGTGAGGTCTTTGCTCAGAAAAAAGAGGACGAAGATGGGTACGGCGAGGCCGGCACCCAGGCCCCAGATGGTTTTGAAGAGGTAGAATTTCCAGACGTTGGCGTTGAGGGCGTGGTTTTGATCTGTGGATTCGGGCACAGGACAATCTCCTAGTCAGCGCATGAGCAGGCCGCCGTTGACATCGATGATTTCGCCGGTGATGTAGCTGCCCTGGTCCGAGGCGAGGAGGAGGACAGCGCCCACGATTTCTTCGGCTTTGCCCAGGCGTTTGAGGGGGACGGCACCTGAGAATCGGTCGAGTTGTTCGGGTGTGGAGTGTTTGTGCTGCATGGGGGTGTCGATGACGCCGGGGGCTACGGCGTTGACGCGGATGCCGTCTGGGGCGAGTTCTTTGGCGAGGCCTTTGGTGAAGGTGTTGACGCCGGCTTTGGCCGCGCCGTAGGGTACGGTTCCTCCGCCTCCGCCGGAGTGGCCGGCAACCGAGGTAATGTTGATGATGGACCCATTTTTTTGTTTTTGCATGGTAGGGATGGCGGCCCGACAGCAGAGGAAGACGCTTTTGAGGTTGACGTTCATCATGCGGTCCCAGAGTTCTTCTGGGCATTCTGCGATGGGCGCTTTGTCCATCCATTCACCGGCGTTGTTGACAAGGATGTCCAGTTGTCCGTTGAAGGTTTCCAGGGTGCGGTCGAGCATGTGCTGGACTGCGCCGGCGTTGCTGACGTCGGCCTGAATGGTGTGTGCGGTTCCGCCTGCGGCGCGGATTTCGTCGCGGAGGGATTCGGCGGCGTTGCGGTTGCGATTGTAGTTGGCCATAACGGAGGCGCCATCTTTTGCCAGGGCGAGTGCAACGGCCCGGCCGATGCCGCTGCTGGCACCGGTAACGAGGGCGGTTTTTCCGGTGAAGGCTGGGTTGGGCATGGAGGTCCTTTCGGAGGTGGTTGAGGGTAGAGATTGGTGCGTGTGGCAGGGGGCGGGGAGACCCCG
>JAQCGA010000573.1 GCA_027619145.1 bacterium
CACCAGGGCGCAGAAAAAATCATCCTCGTCGCCACCATACAGGATGCGCTCGCCCTCCGCGAACAGGGTGTTGGATCGCTCTGCGTGGGCGAAGTGGATGGCAAACGTCCCGATGGATTCGACTACGGAAACTCGCCCTTCGAACTCAGCCAGGCGAACCTCGCCGGAAAAACCCTCATCCAATCCACCCGCGCCGGTACCGTGGGCGTGGACGCTGCAAAACACGCAGACGTCATCTACGGGGGCTCTCTCGCCGTAGCCAAAGCCACCGTCAACGCCATTCGTCGCGCCGCCCCAGAAACCGTCACCTTTGTTGCCATGGGCTGGGCCGGACAGGAAAGAACCGACGAAGACGAACTCTGCGCCCTCTACATGCGCAACCTCTTGCGCGGCCTGAACCCGGACCCGGAAGCCGTGGCCTCCCTCGTCCGCTCCGCGCACGAATCTCAAAAATTCGACGACCCGAAACAACCGCACTTCTATCCCGAAGACCGGGACCTGGCTCTCCAGGTCAACAGTACCCCATTCGCCATCCGCATCACCCGCGAAAACAATCTCTTGATTGCCCGTCCGGAACCCGCATAACATCCCTGGAGCCTTCCGTGCAACCTGAAAAATCGACTTTTGACTCCTGCTATGCCGAATGCACCGGGGATAGCCTCACCCTGGGCAACCCACACATCGAACGCACCTGGCGCATTCAAAACGGCCTCCTCTTTGCCACCTCGCTCCGCAATCTACACACCGGAACCGAATGGATCGCCGCGCCCGCAGAAGAGCCCGCACCCGTACCCGCGATGCCCCTACCCGATGAACCCCGCACCCTCCACCTCTCCACCAAAACCGGGGCGAACCTCCCGGTAGAAGCCCCTTCTCTCCGCGCATCTCTTCGTGCAGAAGGCGAACGTCTCACCCTCTCCTACCACTTCCAGATCTTCTCCAACGCCGCCGCCATCACCACCCAACTGGACATAGAATGGCACGGTGCAGAACCACTTCCACTCACAGCACTCCCTCAGCAAGGTGCCAACCACACACACCTCACCGCCGAAGACACGGCCCCCAAAACAGACGCCGATGCCACCGACCTCGCGGAAAATCTACTGCTTTCGCCCACACACCTGCGTCTGCTCCAGGTGGACTTTGTCGCCCGCACAGACTTTCACAACGAACTCGTATTCGAACACGAATGGCTCCTCCACACCAGCGAAAACAACCTGGCCCTGCGCGGCAACCTCTTCGCCTTCGAAAACACCCTCACCCAAAACGGCCTGATCCTCCTCAAACACGCTCCTCAACCCAACGCCCGCCCGGTGCGCACCCACTCAGACCTCACCGTCCAGGGGAAGAACCGCAACCTCACCCTCTTTGGCCACGATATGGACCGCGAAGTTCTCCAGGGCTACCCGCACACCCTTCTCCTCTATCAGAACGGAGAAGTGGGCCGCACCCAAATCCTGCACCATTTTCAGCGACAACTCCGCACCTATCAGCCCGGCCGCGACGGCACCTTCCTCAGCAACACCTGGGGAGACCGCTCCCAGGACAGCCGCATCAACGACCCCTTTATGCAAAAAGAAATCCTCGCCGGGGCCACCATGGGTGTGGACGTTGTACAAATTGACGACGGCTGGCAGAATGGCCGCTCCAGCAACTCCGTTAAATCCGGCGGCATCCGCCAGGGCTTCTGGGAAGCCAACCCAAACTTCTGGGCTCCACACCCGGAACGCTTCCCCAACGGCTTTGAAGACCTTGTGCGCAAAGCCGCAGAAAAAGGCATGCAATTTGGTCTCTGGTTCTGGCCGGACAACAGCAACCATCTGGAAAACTGGAAACGCGACGCAGATGCCCTCATCACTCTCCACAGAACCCACCACATCAACTACTTCAAAATCGACGGCGTCACCTTCACTTCCCGCCGGGGCGAACAAAACCTCCAGTCTTTCTTTCACCGCATTCTTCACGAATCTGACGGCCGCATCGTCCTGGACCTGGACATTACCGCCGGCCTGCGCCCCGGCTATTTCGGCGCCATGCACACCGGCCCCCTCTTCGTGGAAAACCGCTACACAGATTGGTGCCGCTACTGGCCACACCACACCCTCCGCAACATCTGGAAGCTCTCTCACTACGTGGACCCGCTCCGCCTGCGCATGGAATTCCTCAACCACACCCGCAACGCAGACCTCTACACAGATGATCCTCTGGCCCCACAACACCACCGGCCAGACTATCTCTTTGCCACCACCCTCATGGTAAACCCCCTCGGCTGGTTCGAAGTCTCCAACCTCCCTCCCGGATACATCGACACCGTCGCTCCTGTCGTCCAAACCTGGAAAATCCACCGCGACGCTTTCTTCAGCGGCACCATCCATCCCATTGGCTCCCCTCCAGACGGCACCACCTGGACCGGCTTCGCCTCCGTCTCCCCAGGAGAAACCAGCGGCTACCTCCTCCTCTTCCGCGAATACAACAATCGCCCCACCTGGACCACCCACCTGCCGCTCTTCACAAACAAAACCTTCACCATCGAACCCCTGGCCGGCCGAGGAACCGCAACCCTTGCAAACCACGAACTCACCGCCACCATCGACACCCCCCAGGACTTCCTCTTCGCCCATCTCAAACAAAAACCCTGAAAACCGGAGCCTTCCTTGACCCACAATCCCCGCTACAACCTGCCAAATTTGCAATTTGCAATTCCCTTCTCTACCAGGAGCGCCCCGTGACATGGGAAGAACGCTGGCACCCTCTCCGGCAAGAATGGGTCATCGTAGCCGCCCACCGACAAAGCCGTCCCTGGAGCGGCGAAACCGTCGCCCACACGCCCAAATCTCCCCCTCCCTACGAACCCACATGTTATCTCTGCCCCGGCAACCGCCGCGTGGGCAACGCACAGAACCCCGCCTACACCGGCGTCTTCGTCTTCGACAACGACCACCCCTGCGTAGGCACAGATGCCCCACAGAATCTCACGCCTCCACCTGGCATCTACCAGAACCGTCCCGCAACCGGCATCGCCCGCGTCGTCTGCTACAGCCCCCAACACAACCTCAGCCTGGCCGAACTTCCTCCACCCGAAATCGACGCCCTGCTCCAGACCTGGCAAGAACAGTACCTGGACCTGGGCAACCGCCCGGGCATCGCCCACGTCCTCATCTTCGAAAACAAAGGCGAAGTCGACGGCGTCTCCAACCCGCACCCCCACTGCCAGATCTATTCCACCAACTTCGTCTTCAAACTCATCGAGACCGAAACCGAAGCCAGCTGCCAGCACCTCGCAGACACCGGCCGCGTCCTCTTCCAGGACATCCTTTCAGCCGAACAAACAGACGGCCGCCGCATCCTTGCTGAAAACGACTCCGCCATCGCCTTTATCCCCTACTTCGCCCGGTACGCCTACGAAGTCTACGTAG
>JAQCGA010000574.1 GCA_027619145.1 bacterium
GTGGCCTTAGAATTGTGTAACAAGCAGATCGGCGATTAGTGAAGATAAGATTTCAGAGGCCTACTTCTGGAATTATGCCGAAGCCTCCGAATGGCTTTTTCTTTAATCTGCCGTACTCGTTCACGGGTAAGCCCAAAGCGCTCTCCAATTTCTTCCAGCGTGAGCGGCTGTTCCCTGCTGATGCCAAAGTAGAGGCTGATCACTTCGGCTTCGCGTGGGGTGAGCGTTGCCAGGGCTTTTTCAATTTCCCTCCGAAGCGAATCGTCGATGAGTGATTCGTCGGGAGAGGGTTGCAACTGATCTTCCAGGACATCGAGCAGGCTGTTGTCTTCCCCTTCGTTGAACGGGGCATCCAGGGACAGGTGGCGGCTGGAGATTTTGAGGGTATCCATAACCTCGTAGTCGCTCATGTCCAGTTCGTCCGCAATTTCGCGGGGACTTGGTTCGCGGCCGAATTCCTGCTCCAGGCCGCTGGAGGCCTTGCCGATTTTGTGCAGTGCGCCAACCCGATTGAGCGGAAGGCGAACAATACGAGACTGTTCGGCAAGTGCCTGGAGGATGGCCTGGCGGATCCACCAGACCGCGTACGAAATAAATTTGAATCCCTTGGTTTCATCGAAGCGTTTGGCTGCTTTGATGAGGCCCAGGTTCCCTTCGTTGATCAGGTCTCCCATGGAGAGACCCTGGTTCTGGTACTGCTTGGCCACACTGACAACAAACCTCAGGTTGGCTTTGGTGAGTCTTTCCAGGGCATCCTGATCGCCTTTTTTGATGCGTTTGGCAAGGGAGACTTCCTCTGCTGCCGTCAGCAGATTTACCTCGCCAATTTCCTGCAAGTACTTGTCTAAGGATTCATCTTCTCTGGCATAGGGCCTTTTGGCTAGCTTAGACACTCGTCAGCCTCTCCTTGCACCGGGGAGGTACAGTGCGGTTGTCTGGCGTTCCAGGCTGCGGTATACCGCAGACCAGAACCCCAGGGGTTTAGACTGTCGCAGTGAACTTTGCTGATGAAGCTACGAACGGTTCAAAACCACAAAGGGGAGTTTTCTACATGCATTCTGCCTCCTGTTTAAGGGGATCTGCCCGAAGTTTCGGTTGGGGAACAAAGAGCAATTACCTTATCTGGTCGAAATGCATTATAGCGCGTGCGTCTGCCTTCTTCTTTGTAGACTGGTTTGGGAAAATAATACGCCCGGAACCGACAACACCAACCCCATTTCTGGTCAGGTCTCTGCAGCTCCGGGCTGTTCTGTTTCTGTACGGGTTTTTAAGGTTTCAAGAACGGTTTCACGCTCTTGAAGAAGGGTTTCCAGGTCGTTGATTTTTCTTATCTGGGCCTGTACACTTTTCTGCTGGGCAATTTCGGATGTTTTGTCACTTTCCAAATGGGTATAGACCATGCCGCCCAGTTCGGCAAAGGCTTCGTGAATGGCGTGTCGTGCACCTGCAATGTCCAAGCGCGCACGCCCAACTCTTCCGAGGTGCTCGGCCTTTTCCGCTGCAGTGGACGCGCTTTCGAGGAACCCTTGTTTGATGCGGTTCCAGAGTGTTTCGGATTCCATCGGATTCGAGTCTCCGTGGAAACTACGCGCTTTCGGAGGTTTTTCCCACGCCTGCCTGCCGAAGCGCCTGGATGAGTTGCTCCCGGTTTGCGCGCGAAATTTCGCGCCCTTGAAGAGAAAGGCCGGAAGTTTGACGGGCCAGCCTGCGGAGCTGGATCACGGACAATGTATCCAACTCCGGGTTTTGGGGCACTGGGCCGTCTGAAGCCCCCACTTCATCTAGAGCGAACACTTCCACCAGATCGTCGTGGGGATTTGGAATCACATGCTGTGCTACAAGTTGGCCAACTCGCTGGGCCGCCAGAGCCCCGGCCTGGACTGCGGCCTGGACTGCTCCTACATCACCTATAACCTGGATGGAAACCAGGCCCCCGTCGATTTTTTCGATGGCGACAAGCTGCACTGCCGCTGCCTTGACGGCGGCGTCCGCAGCTTCCACCAGGCCCACAAACCCCCGGGTTTCGATCAGGCCCAATGCATGTTTGCTCATAAGATTCCAAGTTTGGTGTGGAAAAAGATAAACGGCCACACCTATGATTGCGTATTGCTCAGGCTGGCCGCATCATTCCATAACGTCAAGTATGCAAGGGAACAAAGGGGATATTCATAATGACCGAATTCAGGAGTGGAATTCTATGGGGGTCATCGCTGTTTGATTCGACAAAATGAAAGATAACAAAATTAAGACCGCGTGTCACGTATTTTTTGATTTGAAAGAACAAAAGAATTGAAGTTTAGTTTTATAAAATCAATGGGTTATTTCAAATAAATCTTCTGTCCAATGGTATCTGCTGGCCCCCTGTTCTGTGCCGAACCAGACGAAATGGCCGTCCAGGAGCACGGCCTGAACGCGCTCATAGGTCAATCCGTCTGATCGGGTATACTGCGTCCAGAGTTTGGGCCCAATATCGAAACGGAACGCTCCGAGGTCGGTTCCCAACCACACCCGGCTGGTATCGGCGGCAATGGATACCCGCTGGATGCCTCCGACTTCGGAGAGGGGAAAACGTTGCCAGACGGTATCCGGGCGGGCCAGGCGAATGAGGGCGGCTGGGGATTCCACTGTGGCCCACACATCGTTATCGCGTACCATCAGCCCGTTGATTCGATTGTTTGTGAGTCCATTCTGGCTTCGGGCGGGCGTCCAGACCACATCGTTGAGAGGGCAACGAAACAGACCGTAGTCTGTACCGGCCCAGATGTACTTGGGGCCGGTGGCCAGAACGCGGATGTTAAAACGTTCGCTTCCGCCTACAATGCGGATTGTATCTGCCTGGGTGTCGAAGACAGCCAGGCCTTCTTCGGTGCCAATCCAGAGTCGGTTGCCTGCCCGGGCCAGGGCTGTAACCCGGCCCGAAGAATGGCGGTTGACGCGGTAGGTGAGCCAGCGGTCGTGTTTTCGGTTGTAGCGGACCAGGCCGCTTAGCGTGCCGAACCAGACATCTGCGGTGTCCGGCAAAATGGTGTATACGCGATCGTCATCCAATCCAATGATGCGGTCGGATTCGAAGTACTGCCAGGTTTCCTCGGCGAGGTTGTATCGGGTGATGCCGCGTGCGCCGTCTGGACCAAACGAAGTACCGCCGAACCAGATGGCGTCTCCGTCGCGAGCCAGGGCCGTAATGTTGGGCGCGATGGGGCCGTACTGATGGAATTCAAGCTGGCGGTCGCTCAGGTCTGCCCGGCCTACGCCCAGGCCACGGGTGCCTATCCACAGCACACGCCAGCTGTCAATGAGCGCATCTGTGATGGCGTAGGATTGTCTGGGTCCCCGGATCCACCCGTTTTGTAGATAATATCCGTACGGGAGAGAGACCGGCGGAATTTCTACCAGAGAAGGTTGGCGAGGCGGG
>JAQCGA010000575.1 GCA_027619145.1 bacterium
GTAACAACCGGCCCTGGTTTCTCTTCGTCCCGGTGCCGTTTGGACTCCTGGAACGCTACGAGCAGCAGCCCCGCTCCACCCCCCCCGAATGTGTACCTCTTCCATCCGTAAACAGACATTTAAAAGATAGTTCTATCTTTTTCTCATGATATAATGAAATCTTATATCTGTCAACCGGTATTTAAACAGAAGGTAATACGGATATGATACGTGCTCTCTGTCGCAACGGCAAGAAAAAAATGGTTACCGGAAGAAGCTGGCAATCAAGCCGAGAATTCCGCCAAAAACGCCGCCCCAAACAACGAGCCAGCCCAGGTGTTTGCGGATCATATCCTGGACAATTTTTTTCACCATTTCAGGGGTGAGTTCGTCCAGGCGACGGGTGACGATGAGGTCGGCTTTTTGGACAATGTCTTCGGCCAGGTGGGAGCTTTTGAGGCTGTTGCGGAGGGCTTTGTTGAAGGTGGGAGAGGTGAGGATGTTGAGCACTTCTTCGCGCATTTTTCGGATGAATGGGTCGCGCAGAGGGGCCAGGGCTTTGGCACCGCCAACGAGGGCGAGCATGCCGCCGAAAGAGGAGGAGAGGACCACGTCTATGAAGCTGGAATAGACGTGGTCATAGTCGATGGCGTCCACAACGGTGTCCGGGTTCAGAATGCGGTTTTCGCCTTCGGTTTCTTCGGCAAAGAAGGCAGATACTTTTTCCGGGGTGAAGAACTGGTTCATGATCAGGTTGCGGATGCCGGTTTTAAATTCTTCGAACTGAGCCGGGATCACGCCAGAGCCGTAGAGGCCGGGTACTTTTTCGAAGAGCATGTGAATGGCGAGCCAGTTGGTGAACGCACCGGATGCGGCAAAAAGGCCGATGGCGAGGAGCTGGTCATGGTAGATGGGTGTGAGGTAGGCCAGGCCGATGAGGGCGAGGCTGATGAGGTTGGTGGCGAGGCTTTTGTTCATGGAGTGAGTTCCGAGATCGATGAAAGGTAAAAGTGCAGACGATTGCCGAGCTGGTCAGGGCAATCGTTTTTTAGGTAGATCATCTTGTCTTCTTTTACCGTCATTCCCGAGAGTTTTTATCGGGAATCCATTGTTGGGAGAATCTGGATTCCCGCTTGCGCGGGAATGACACCGTAGGCACCAGTGGATGTATTGGTACTCTACTCTTTCGAAGGACCGGTCAGTTTGACAACGTATTCATACAGGGTGTTGATGAGGTTGGCGAAGACGGAGAGGCGGCTGACTTCGTAGCCGTGGGAGTTTTCGCGGGGGTAGCCGATGGTGCCGGTGCGTGGGGCCAGGCCGGTACTGAGGACACCGGAAGCGTCTGACGCGGCACGGTCGTAGACAGCGTACTGGAGTTCGGTGCCTGCGCGAGTTGCGGCCTGGGCCAGTTCCTGGACGAGGGTCTGATCGAAGTGCATGGTGGTGTCTTTGGACCAGACTGCGGGGCGACCGTCCAGACTGAGGTTGATATTTTTTGGCATGGGGCTGGAGTCTACGGCGATGAAGGTTTCTACAGCGTTGCGCGCGGCCCAGCCTTTGGCACCCTGGAGGCCGGTTTCTTCCTGGACGAGGAAGCAGAGGCGAAGGGGGCGAGCGGGCGTGAGGTTTTCTTTTTGAATGCGTTCCAGGAGGCGTAGCAGGACGAGGGTGCCTCCCCGATTGTCCAGAATCCAGGCAGAGATGAGAGGATCGTCCGTTGGACCGAAGAGGCGGGGGCCACGTACGGCGGTTGCGGGTACGGCGGTGGATCCCACGCGTACACCGGCGGTTTTGAGCTGGTCCGGGGTAAGGCCCGTGAGGAGGCGGCAGTCTGCCCAGGTAATGCCTTTTGCACCGCTGGCAAACTGGGTGATGGGGTCGTTGGGGTCCTGGGTGTGTCCGGAACCAAAGCTGAGGTGGGCGGGTACGGTGTCTGGGCCGTCGCAGACAATGTCCACGGGGCATTCGCCGAGTTTCCAGGGGTGGAGTCCGCCGCTGCGGGTGATCCGGAGGCGGCCGTCGGGTTCGATGGCGGTGATGACCATGGCCAGTTCGTCCATGTGGCTGGCCATGGCAACGGGTCCGGCGTTGGGGTCTTTGCCGGGGATTTCGGTCCAGACGTTGCCCTGGAGGTCCTGTTTGGGGTGTGCGCCGAGGTCGGTAATTTTTTGTTTTATGGCATCGGCCATGCGTTCTTCGCGGCCGGAAGGGGAGGGGATCTGTAGGAGGTCTGTGAGTAAGCGGACATTTGGGTCGTTGGCAAATGGGTGCATGTTCATCTCCGTGTGAAGGTGAGGGCGTGTGTGGCAGGAGAGGAAGATCCATTTTTCTTGCGGCGCGATCAAGTTATGTGCGACACAGGTTTGTCTGGAGAGGGGATCGTTCCTATATTATGTGGCGTTAGGAAGGGCGTCTCACGCAAAGGCGCGAAGGCGGAAAGGGAAAACAAAATCCTTCGGGATGAGATTTTCGATGTAGGGGCGACCCTGCGTGTCTGTGCGGCGTTGGGGCGGATCATTCCGCCCAGGTTTTCGTAGGGGCGACCCCCTGTGGTCGCCCGGCGTCTGTCGAGAGGAAAAGCGGTCTCACGCAAAGGCGCAAAGACGCAAAGGGAAAACCCTCGGGCGAGATTTTCGATGTAGGGGCGGACCTGTGTGTCCGCCCGGCGTTGGGGCGAATCACCATTCGCCCTGCCTCGGGTGTGCAATATCTCTGCGCTGTTCCGGGCAGGGCCTCCGAAGCCCTCGTGTACGCCTCTGTGACCCTGAACCGCTCAAGCTGTCATCTTCCACTGAGCCTATTTTAAATTTTACTGGAACGCAAACTCATGGGTTTTCTTTACGATTTGAATGTGCTGGCTGTGACCTGGGTTCGTGCACATCTGGCTACTGTGGCGATGGTTTTTACGACGGCGCTTCTGGTGGTGTATGGGGATAATATTAACCGGGCGGTGAAGAAGCGGGTGCGGCGTCAGCATTTTCTGGTGCGTACGTTTGTGTTTGTTCTGTTGTGTAGTTTTGGGTATGGGTTGTTGACCACGCTGATTACGCCTGCGGTGTCCCGGTTGCTGGTGCTGGCAGGAGACCGGTATCTGGCGGTGGCCGTTGTCATGGGGTTCGTGGTGATTGGGATTCTGGCGGATCGGAAGCGGTATATGTGAAGGCGGGTAGATTGGAGATGCAAAAAGCCCCTTTTCCAGAGAAGTGGAAAAGGGGCTTCTTCTGTGCCGGGGTTGGCTCAGCTTACGACTGCGGTTTTTTCTACAAAGGAGATAAGGGCATCTGGTCCAATGGGTTTGACCAGGACTTTGCAGATGCGCGAGGCCAGGAGTTCTTTGACCATTTCCCGGGTGACGTATGAGGTCTGGATGGCAATGGGGGCTTCGACGCCGCTTTTGCGCATGGCGTCGATCATGTCAAAGCCGTCCATGCC
>JAQCGA010000576.1 GCA_027619145.1 bacterium
GGAGTACACACAAAAGCACGACGGCACCGACCATATGGAGCGTGATCATGCCTGGCTTGAGTCCCGAGCGGACGACCTGGCCGCCGAGCCAGCCTTCGAAGCCTACGAGAAGGACGGCTGCGAGTGACCCCCAGAAGATTTCCGGGCGAGTTTTCCGGTAGGGCAGGGCTCGGAGGAATGTAGCAAAGACGAGGAGGCCGATGGTGACGCCTACCATGCGGTTGGTATATTCGATCCACATCTTGACCGGATTGAAGTCCTTGATATCCAGTCCTCGTTCTGCAAGGTACGCGGGATCGATCTCACCTGGGCCAGAAGGAGGGAGCCAGCAGCCCCAGCACCTGGGCCAATCCGGGCAACCCAGGCCAGCACCGGAGACGCGAACGAGGCTTCCCACGGCAATCAAGATCAGCACAGCAATGACGGTAGTGATGGCGGTTTTCTGAAAGGCGTTCATTGAGTTTTTCCTTGATGTTGATATGCGTACGTTCACAATGGAAAAGGATCTGGTAGGTTGCCCTTGAACCAGCGCCTATAAAATTACCAATTCTGAGGTAGATGGCAAAACATACCTGAAGGGGCAGTGGTGGATCGTTTCTTGCGTGGCAGGTGGTGCTGTGTTATGTTTCACAACGTGTGTTCAACGGACCGGTTTGTTTTTGATTTACTCAATAGGAATGCCTGAGTAGTCCGGGCGCAAGTTGAGGACTTATGCGGTTTATTAACGGAATTTTCACGGCGACTTGCGGCGATGTATGGGGGAACGAAGATATTTTCCCCTATTACGAGCGGGCGATTGAAGAGCTGGCGATTGCTACGCCAGAAAAAACAGAACTGGTTGACGCGGTGCGATATTTCCTTGTGGGAAAACGGACGCGCTGGGCGGTTCCAAACTGGCTTGTTCTGAGGCATTTCAAAGATCGTGCGGCGGCTTTTGAAGCCGGCGCGGAGCGGGCGTTGGACGCACTTGCTTTGCAGATTCTTCCGGCTGCGGAAGCCGCGGGTGTTGTTTTTGACGCTGTGGTGACTACCACTTCAACGGGCAATTTGATGCCGGGGCTGAGCTACCGCATGGCACACCGGCTGAGGCGTTGCGTGCGATCTGACAGTATGCTGGTGGATTTAGGTAACGTGGGGTGTACGGGCGGTCTGAAGGCATTGCATCTGGTGAATGGGTTGGACCCTTCGTTCGCGCATGTCCTGGTTGTGTCTGTGGAATTGCCAACAACGCTGGTGAACTGGACATCCGCGAAGGTAGACGTGTGGCAGGGCAACTGCACATTTGGGGATGGTACGGCGGCGCTGTGGGTGTCTTTGGAAGCCGAGATGGGCGAGACGGCGCTGGCGTTGGAGGCGCTTCACGACGTGCAGCAGGCTGGTGACGGACTGGACCTGATTCGCTGGGGATACGAGGGGTATTATACGTTTCACCTTGCCAATGAGAAAACGTTTAACAAGAACGTGCGTGTTATGGTTGGCGATGCACTACAGGACGTTGACCCCAGGTGGTTGCAGGTGCCGTATTGGGCGATTCATCCGGCGGGGATTGCCCTGTTGATGCGGTTGTCCCGAAAGCTGGGGCTTCCCCGGGAAGCGACCCTGGCGTCGGTTGCTCACTACAATGACTTTTCGAATATGTCCAGTGCGAGTATTTTGCACATTTTACAGGCTGTTGCAGCAGATGCGCCCGTAGGGGCCGGTATCAATTTGCTGACAATGGGCGCTGGGTTTAATGTGGTTTACGGACGTGTGCGAAAGGACCGATAGATGGACAAAGGTACTGTTCTCGGGATTCTTGAAAATTATTTGAAAGAGACAAAGCCCGATGTAGATTTTAGCAACCTGGTGCAGATGCAGGTGTTGGGTGTGTTGGAATCCAGCCTGGATGTGATCGAATTGCTGATGCATCTGGAGGAAAAACTGGGGTTGGAAGCAGAAATCGAACTGGATGACCTGGGTCCGGAAGTGGGTCGCAACATTACGTTTGCGGAATTGGCCGAGAAGGTGGTGAAATACCTCGAGGTGAAGCCATGAGAGATCCGGTTTACCTGCACCATATAGAAACGCTGGTCCCTGGGCACACTTTCACGCAGGCCTTCTTATGTGAACAGATGCAGCGGTGGGCAGGAACTGAAAAGGAACGGCGGTATATTCGGGGGATTTATCCTGCATCTGGAATTGAGACGCGGCATTTTGTGGTGTCTGAGAACGGCACAGAACCCACAGGTATCTATTCTCGGGATGGGTTGGAGGGTCCGCCCACTGTACCCGGTACGGAAGCACGCAACGCGGTATTTGCGGAGGCGTCGCGAGAAATGGTTGTGGATGTGGCGCGCCGTGCCATTGAAGGGTGTGCGAGGGTGAATGCGGATGATGTGACGCACGTGATTGTGGTTTCGTGCACAGGGTTTTACAACCCGGGTCCGGATTATTATCTTGTCCGTGCGCTGGGTCTCGGAGGGGGTGTACAGCGATACTGCTTGGGGTTTATGGGATGCCACGCGGCGCTGCCTGCGTTGCGTATGGCCACTCAGTTTTGCCATGCGGATCCGGAAGCGGTGGTGCTGGTTGTGTGTGTGGAGCTGTGCAGCCTGCACTTGCAATTTGATGGGAGTCCGGATTCTCTGGTAGGCAATGCTCTGTTTGCCGACGGGGTTGCAGCGGTGGTTGTGAGTGCGCGCACTCCGACGGATGGACAGCCTGCGTATCGTCTGGATGGGTTCACCTCTGCGCTGCTGGCGGAATCGGAGAAAGACATGGCCTGGGAGATTGGCGACCGGGGGTTCCGGCTGACGCTATCCAGTTATGTGTCCAGGATTGTGGGTGCCGAGATTCGGCCTGTGCTAACGCCGGTGCTGGGGGCCTGGAACCTGGAGGTGAAGGACGTGGACCTTTGGGCAGTGCACCCCGGTGGGAAAACGATTCTGGACCGGATTGAACAAGAGTTGGAGTTGTGTCCAGAACACCTGGCTGCTTCACGCAGCGTGCTGCGGCATCATGGAAATATGAGCAGTGCAACGGTGCTGTTCGTGCTGAAAGAGATCCTGGGTTCAGGTGTTTCGGGACGGGTTTGTGCGCTGGCGTTTGGACCGGGGGTAACTGTGGAGATGGGGAACTTTCAGCTGGTATTGGGCAATGGGTGAGTGGACCGGTGAGGTGCTGATTGTGGGAGGGGGGCCTGTGGGTCTTCTGCTGGGTAATCTTTTGGGCCAGCAGGGTATTCGGTGTGCGGTCGTGGAACAGCGAAGAGAGCCGTTGAAGGAATCCCGTGCAATTGGGGTGATGCCACCTTCGTTACACATATTGAAGCACCTGGGTCTGGACCGGGCATTTGTGGAGGCAGGGGTGCAGGTGGTTACTGCACAGGTACACAACGAGTGGGGGCCGTTGGGGCGGGTGGATTTTGGGGGG
>JAQCGA010000577.1 GCA_027619145.1 bacterium
ATAGGTAGCGAAGAAGTTCCGAGAGCGTGCGATCTACAAACTGAGCAGACCAATCAATCATCCACAACATCATAAGCAACACAAACGAAATAACGGCAGAAACGATTTGGTTGTCTGTCATTGCAGAAGCCAAAATGCCCACACTGATAAATGTGCCGCCCATCAGCAACACCACCAGACCCGCCGAAATCACTGGCCCCCAGTTGATCCGGGCATAAAAAGACAGAACAAAAACCAGGAAAAACGCGAGCACTTCAATTGCCATGTAGAGACTCAAGCACGAAAAAAATTTACCCAATAACGTCTGCCAATTCGTAATGGGAGACGTCATCAACAATTCAAGCGTGCCACTGCGCTTTTCTTCGGCATACAGGCGCATCGTCAACATAGGCGTAACAATGAGCCACATAAAAAACTGAACCCCAAAAAAATTACTCACCACCCAGGCATTCACATTGGGCGAAGGCATGCCGGCTTCCTGGTGCTGAATCGAATAGGCACGACAGTATTCATTAAACGTGAGCAAATAGTTTTGGAAAAAGTATCCCATCAAAGCCAGGAAACCCGCAGCGACCACATAGGCAATAGGCGAATTAAAATACGCCCGCATTTCCCGCCCATAAATTGCAGCAAAATTTCGCATCTCAGACAGCCTCCTCCTCGTTCGTGGTCAACTCGTGGAAGATGTCTTCCAGACGCACAGAAACCCGACGCAATTCCAACAACCCCAGGCCCCGTTGCACAATTGCCGCAGCCAGAGCAGGACGAAGTTCCTCCCGGTCCTGGGCATCTACGTACAGAGCAACATTCTGGCCTACTGGACCATCTGCTACCGGCAATACATCTGCAACCCCAGGCACTGCCCGAACCGCCTTTTCTACCACGGCCTGTTCACCGGCCACTTCCAGGTAGAACCGTTGGCTACCCGACATGCCGGCCATCAGATTCTCTGGCGTATCTACCGCCACAATCTTCCCACGGTTAATAATGACTACCCGGTCGCACGTCATTTCCACTTCCGGCAAAATGTGCGTGCTCAAAATCACGGTATGCTCACGTGCCAACCCCCGAATCAGCTCTCGCACCTCCCGGATCTGATTCGGGTCCAGCCCAATGGTGGGCTCGTCTAGAATAATCACATCCGGGCTGTGCAAAATGGCCTGGGCCAGACCCACTCGCTGCTGGTACCCTTTGGACAACTGCCCAATCTGCTGGTTTGCACGATCCGTAATTTGGCAACGATCCATCGCATTGCCAACCCGCTTTTTCCTTTCAGCACTTGGAACACCTTTAATGTTTGCCACAAAAGCCAGGTAGTCTTTGACAAACATATCCCGGTATAGCGGAGGGTGTTCTGGTAAATAACCAATTCTCCGCTTCACTTCCATGGGCTGCTCGAACACGTCGAAACCAGCCACACGCGCAGACCCTCCGGTTGCGGGTAAATAACACGTTAGAATACGCATCGTTGTAGTCTTCCCTGCTCCATTGGGCCCCAGGAAACCCACAATTTCTCCTTTTTCTACGCGGAAAGACAGGTCATCTACCGCCACCAATGACCCATACCGCTTGACCAGATGGTCTACTTCGATCACGTCTCCTCCTTGAGAATCACATCCTCATCTTTTGCGCCCGCATCTTAAAAAACCGCATCAAAGGATCTACATACGAATCCGCAGTCGAAATATCCACCCGGTCGATTCCCGTAGAACGAAACAGTCGATCGCGTACCTGAACCGCTTTGGCCGAATACTCCGCAAACAACCTGCGCAGTTCCGCATCCGACGTATCCACCAGAATCTCTTCTCCTGTCTCGGCATCTTCCAGTTCCACAATCCCCACATCCGGCAGGTCCTCCTCGCGCGGATCCTGCAACCGTACGGCTACCAGATCGTGCCGCTTTCCGGCCACCTGCAACGCCGCCTCGTACCCGGATGCCAAAAAATCTGATACGAGGAACACCACGCTTTTGCGCCGGGTCACCCGGTTTAAATAATCCAGCGCCGCACCAATATCTGTGCCGCGCCGATTGGGGCGAAAATACAGCAATTCCCGGATCACACGCAGTACGTGCTTCCGCCCTTTCTTGGGCGGGATGAACGCCTCAACCTCATCTGTAAAAATAAGCAACCCTACCCGGTCGTTATTCTGAATAGCCGAGAACGCCAGCAAGGCACAAATCTCCACACCAATTTCGCCCTTCATCTGTGAGACCGTACCAAAGTCTCCGGAGGCACTTGCATCTACCATCAACATCACTGTCAGTTCTCGCTCTTCATCGAACACCTTCACAAACGGGTGCCCCATACGAGCCGTCACATTCCAGTCAATATTGCGGATATCATCGCCCGGCTGGTATTCTCGCACTTCAGAAAACGCCATGCCCTGGCCTTTGAACACCGAATGATACTCGCCGGAAAATACGGTATTGACCAGACGACGGGTGCGCAACTCAATACGCCGAACCTTACTGAGAATTTCTGCAGGGATCACGGCTTACGGCACCTCCACATGATCGAACACCCTCAGAATGACGTCCTCCGACGTCGTCTCCTCGGCCTCGGCTTCGTACGTCACAATCACCCGATGCCGCATCACATCCAGCCCCACCGCTTTCACATCTTCGGGCGTTACATATCCTCGATGCCGTAAAAATGCGTGCGCCCGGGCTGCGCGAATCAAAGAAATGGAGCCGCGCGGCGAACATCCGTACTCAATCAAAGAACTCAACTCCTGCAACCCACACCCCGCCGGGTCCCGAGTAGCCAACATCAGATCTACGATATAATCCCGGATCTTAGTGTCCACATAAACCAGGTCCACCACGGACCGTGCCCGAATGATATCTTCGGGAGTCACCACCGCCTGTACTTTCGGAGAAGTGCCGGCACCCATCCGGTCCAGAATAGTCCGCTCTTCATCGCGCTGTGGATATGTCACGTTCACCTTGAGCATAAACCGGTCCACCTGTGCTTCCGGTAGCGGATAGGTGCCTTCTTGCTCAATGGGGTTCTGCGTAGCCAGCACCAGGAACGGATCCGCCATGGGAAACGTCTGGTCCCCAATGGTCACCTGGCGTTCTTGCATCGCTTCCAGCATGGCGCTCTGCACCTTTGCGGGTGCGCGGTTCACCTCGTCGGCCAGGATCAGCTGCGCAAACAGCGGCCCTTTTTTAGGCACAAATTCACCCGTCGCCTGGTGGTAAATCATAGTGCCAACCAGATCGGCGGGGAGAAGGTCCGGCGTGAACTGGATTCGGCTGAAAGACGCCCGAATGGCTTGAGCCAGCGTGTTGATCGTAAGCGTCTTGGCCAACCCGGGCACCCCTTCCAACAAAACGTGCCCGTTGCACAAAAGCCCAATCAGCAGCCGCTCTACCATGGAATGCTGGCCCACAATCCCCCGGCCC
>JAQCGA010000578.1 GCA_027619145.1 bacterium
AGCGCTTTCCCACCCGGTCCGCGACTTTTGATATAGTCCACAACCTCTTTGTGGTTCAGTAAATAATTGTTGATATCCTCAATACTCTCAAAGGTCTCGTGTGGCATTTCTCCAGGTACAAATACGTTGGGGTGCTGGCCATCAAAACAATCTATATAGCTGATAAACTTGAATCCCCTCACCCACTCGTCAGCGCCCAGCAAATTGAAATTGGTCGCACTGATAAAATAAACGGGTTCCTCGTTCCGATAAAAAAAACGTCGAATATCGGAAACCCCCCGCAGCGGTTTGGCCAAAGCCTGACGCCCGGTCTCACTGGTCATTGGTTATCCTTTCGAAAATAATAAAGGCAGAGATCAAATCAGGGTTACGCATTTGTCAAAAGGTGGATGGACCAATTTGCAATTGGCATTTTGCAATTTTCAATTTGAAATGATTCTCCTTCTCCCCTCAAGCCTTCCTGGCTACCTTCGGAGACGCAACCACCTCTTTCTGGCTCCCATTGCCATCCACCTTCTGCGCTGCCAGAGGCACAGATTTCGCCTGTTCCCGGCGCAAAGATGCCTCGGTAAACCCCCGCAGACCCAGGTCTGGCCGATACCCATGAATCTCTTTCACATCCAGAGCCGACATAAAATCCAGGACCTCTTTGCTGATCACCTGCCCAGGCACCAGAATGGGAAACCCTGGCGGATACGGAATCACAAACGAGGCAGACACCACTTCCCGGTCCTTTCGAAGTTCCTCCCGGATCGATCCGTCCAGCTTGAGATATTCGCACGACGCCTCGTCATACGCCATAAAAAACGCACGGCGAATATCCCCTTCAGAAGTGCTGGGACCGGGCCGGAAAACAGAATGAAACGCACTGAAATCCGGCAGCGGTGGCAAATCTTCGGTCAGTGACCGGACCCGCAACTTGTGCACTTTCTGTTCTCCCGGGCTCATCGACCGCTCATGGAGCTCGATCTGGCGGGCGATCTTCAACAACACCCCAATCAAAAATGCCACCGAACTCCGCGTCGTCCCAATATTGGTCATCAGCAACACGGTATTCCGGGACGTCTTGTTCACCTGAATTCCAAACTGGTCCATCAGGTACTGGTTCTTAAACGTATCCCCATCAATCCCCGTCTTCCCGATAAACAATGTGATATGTGTGGGGTCCAGCACAAATTCGTCGCTTGTCCAGGCCTCTTCCATCTGGCTCCAGCCCGTCCCGGAGTCGTAATAGTGTTCAATGCCCGAAGCGCGGTGGGACTCCGGAACCAGATCTTTTATCTTCAGTACATCAAAGTAGCGGCTCAGCAGCGGGTGGTCCGAAATTTTCCTCCGCAGAACCATGGCCAGTTCTGTACTCTTCTGAACCAGTTCGAACCCCTCCAGCTCGGCCTGGCGCCGACCCAAATCCAGAGAGGCCAGAATCTGATAGTTCGGAGAGGTGGATGTGTGCGTCATATAGGCTTCATGAAATGTATCTTCGGCCTTGCGCTTGAACTCCTCGTCGAACACATGAATCATAGCGCCCTGCCGCAAAGACGACAGCTTCTTGTGCGTGGACTGGCAGGCATAGGTTCGGATCTTCACCTGGTCTGGATCGGGCATCAGCCGGCGGTTGATCCACGTCGCCTCATCGTCCGGGTCCAGCTTATCAAAAGTCTTTTTATAGGCTGTATAGGTTTTGCGGTACGCCTGGCTGCGATACTTCCCGTAGAGCTTCGCCGCTGCATACATCGCCGTACGTTGACGGTACAGCGGCGCAAACCGGGCAAAGCCGAACCACGCCTCGTCCCACATAAAAATCATATCCGGCTTGATTGCCAGCACTTCCTCCATCACGCGTTCCACATTGTAAACCAACCCGTCGAACGTACAGTTGGTCAGCACAAGCATCTTCACCCGGTCCAGCCGACCCGCCCGCTTCAGTGCAAGCAATTGCCGCTTGATCTCCGTCAGTGGCACAGCACCGTAGATGGAATAAGCCTCAAGCGGATACGAATCCAGGTACACCGGGAACGATCCCGACAGCACCTGCCCGTAATGGTTCGACTTGTGGCAGTCCCGGTCAATCAGCACAATATCCTCGGGCCGAATCAGTCCCTGCAACACAATCTTATTGGCCGTAGACGTCCCGTTGGTCACAAAAAATGTATGCTGGGCGCCAAAAGCCCGGGCGGCCATCGTCTGGGCTTTTTTTAACGGACCTGTAGGTTGCAATAAAGAATCCAGGCCGACGCTGGTAGCCGAGGTTTCCGCCAGGAAAATATTACGCCCGTAAAACTGCTCCATGTCCTGAATCCAGTGGGATTTGAACACCGAGTTTCCCCGCGAAATAGGCATCGCGTGGAAAACCCCCGTGGGCCGCTGGCTATACGCCTTCAGCGCCTCAAAAAATGGCGTCTCGAACCGCTCTACAATTCCTCGACGGATGCTCAGGTGCAGTTCCAGGTAATCTTCATGGCGGTAAAACACCCGCCTGAAATTCTGGTGTACCTGGGTGGTCACATCTTCTACAGCAGAGTCAGTCACCAAGAACAGATCCAGCTCGGGCCGGATCTGTTTGATCATTTTTCCCAGCGCCGGCCCCAGTTCCGCTTCTGTCATATCCTCCACATCCTGCCCCAGCGTGGATACGTAGCGAGAAAGGATTTCCAGGGTATCGCCGGAACGCATAGGAAAACCATATCGGATCACACAGCTTTGAATATGATGATTGAACAACACCGCGATCAGCGCATCTTCAAAACTGTGAGCCACCACCACATCGTACCTGAAATCCTCATCTCCGGACCCGGCCTTCAACATGCGCATACGCAGCGCCTGTTCTTCGGCCGCAGAAAGAGCATCCACGAACAACACTTCAAAGTAGCGAGCCTTCGAAGCGCTCTCTTTTCTTGTATCTACTTTTGAAAAATACGAATCCCCCCGCTCGCCCGTGTGGACATTTCCGCTCCGATAGGACTCGCTCACCAGCATACGCACCGTATGCGTCACCGCACCGGACAGCAGGTGGTACTCCCGCTGCTCATACAGCTCGTACAACTGGCGCAACAGCTCCCGGCCCGGAAACGCCCAGTAACTTTCAATGGGCGTCAGAATCTCAAAAAAGTCATCCACCTTTTCACGCAACCGGACATCATCCCGGCCGTTTCGGTGGTCTTCGTGCAACCGGGTCGCGGCGTGCTTCAACTGATTCCAGGTATCCACGCGCAACTGCGAGGCATTGTAATGGTCACTGAGGCCCTGGGACGAAGACTTCGATGTATTCTGCTTCTGTCCGGCCATAAAAACTCCCTTCTAAAATATTACGTTTCCGACGGAGCAGGCGCACGTGCCGAGATGGATTTTCGGACCGGTTTTTCCAGAGGCCCCAGAGAATCCAGATAGGGATGCGTTG
>JAQCGA010000579.1 GCA_027619145.1 bacterium
CTTTTGGTGCTGATGTTTCTTCCGTTTCAGGCTTCTTTTCGTAGTCTTCAGGACGCGCGTACCGATAGAGCAAATCCGTGCGATCGTACACCGAAGATTCATAATTGGGGGTCATCACCAGACACTCCGTAGGACATGGATAGGTGCACAGGCCGCAATAACAGCACAGCGCCATGTCAATATCAAAACGCAATAGTTTCAGCCTCTTCTTGGTGCCCTTAGACGTCAGCCCCAAATCCTCACCTGGCCCGGTCTTTTCAGTTTCAATATAAATACAGTCCACCGGGCAGGCTCGGGCGCACTGATCACACCCAATACAATCGTCAATGTCATTGAACAGTTGGTTCCGGGTTCGCTGGGGCATCTCCCAGCGCTCCTCCGGGTACTGTAACGTGATCGACGGCGTAAACAAATGCTTCAGTGTGATATTCATTCCGACCCAGATGGACGAAATGGCCTCGAACATATTCTTAAAGTATGTACTCATCGCCCACCTCTACACTTTGAGAAAAACACGCGGCGACCCACTCATCAGGCACGGGCCCGCTGTGTCCGGCCTTCCACCAACCCCTGTGCAGCAGACCGGAACAAGAAAAGCAACACAATAGCCAAAATCACCATCAACCCGACCGTACCCACCAGATCCAGCCAAACCGGTGCTGCAAAATCCCACACCACAGACCCGATCATACAAAGGAACGCTGCTGGCGTAAGGACTTTCCAGCCCACGTACATCAACTGGTCCACGCGCAACCGGGGAAGCGTCCAGCGAATCCACATTTGCACGGCCACCAGGAAGAGGCCTTTTCCGATTAACCATAAGGGCCCGCCAGGAAACGACCCGCCCCAGGGTGCCTGCCACCCCCCCAGAAATACCACAGCCGCCACCACACTTACAGCAAACATTGATGCGTATTCCGCAACAAAAAAGAACGAAAACCGCATCCCACTATACTCCGTGTGGTATCCCGCCACCAGCTCTGACTCCGCCTCTGGAATATCGAACGGCGTTCGGTTCACCTCGGCAAGAGTGGAGATAAAATACAGGAAAAATGCCAGGAACGTAAACGGATTCCGAAAAATGATCCAGTGGTGAAGGCCTCCGTCTTGAGATGCGACCAACTCCTGCATATTCAGTGTCCCAACCAGCGGGATCACGCTCAACAGTGCCATCGCCACAGGAATTTCGTAACTCACCACCTGTGCGGCAGAACGCATTGCCCCTAGCAGCGACCATTTGTTATTGGACGCCCAGCCGGCCATCAGAATGCCCAGCACGCCCAGCGAAGAAATTGCCAGAATATAAAAAATCCCAATATCCAGGTTACTTACAATCAAATTGCCGCCGAACGGAATACATACGTACACAGCTAGCGCCCCAGCAAAAACCAGCAGAGGCGCCAGCAGAAACAGCCCTTTATCCGCAGCAGCAGGAATAATATCCTCTTTCAGGAGCAATTTAACACCATCAGCCAGAGGCTGCAACCAGCCATGCCATCCTCCTGTGCGCATCGGACCCAGCCGATCCTGCATATGCGCAGAAATCTTCATCTCCATGTAAACCATGATCAGGCCCAACAAAGAAATAAGCGAAACCATAATAATGCCCGACAAAAACCCCAGGGCAACAGATAGCAAATTAACTGGCACACCACTCAGAAATCCAACCTGGGCTACCAGGGCCTGTGCAAGTTCATACATAGAGTTTTCTCCTGACCACACCCGAACTATCGATCGATCTCACCCAGAACAATATCTACGCTTCCAATAACAGCAATAATATCAGCGACATAATGCCCACGTGCAATCTCGTTAAAAGCGCTCATCGCAGTAAAACATGGCGATTTCACACGTACTCGATAAGGCACGTTCGAACCGTCGCTGATCACGTACACACCCATTTCCCCTCGCGGTGTTTCTGAGCGGAAGTAACACTCTGCATCTTTGGGGGGTCGCGCATTCCGCGGTACGGCCTCGTGTACATCCCCTTTATCGGGGATCTGATCCAGCGCCTGAGATATAATTTTTGCGCTTTCTTCCATTTCGCGAATCCGGACCATATACCGGTCCCAGCAATCCCCAAGGGTGCCCATCTCCCCTTTTCCAAAAGGAACGTTAAACTCGAACCGGTCATAAATCGAATAAGGCTCATCGCGGCGCAGATCCCACTCTACCCCGGACCCACGCAGGTTCGGCCCAGTAAGATTGTACGTGTAGGCCGTCTCAACCGGCAACACACCCACATTTGCTGTTCGTTCTACAAAGATCTTGTTATACGACAATAAATCGTTGTATTCCTGTATCTTGCTCCCGAAATTATCCAGGAAAGCCCGGCAACGCTCCACAAAACCTGGCGGCAAATCATGAGAAACGCCACCAACCCAAATATAATTGTACAGCATCCGCGCGCCACAGGTCATTTCGAACAAATCGAAAACTTCCTCCCGTTCCCGGAAGGCAAAGAGAAAGGGCGTAAACGCCCCAAGATCCATTCCATATGTCCCAAACGAAACCAGGTGGCTCGCAATCCGGTTGAGTTCACACATAATCACTCGGATATACTCCACCCGTTCTGGCACCTGGAGTTCCAGGATTTTCTCTACCGCTAACACATATGCCAGGTTATTGTTCATAGATGCCAGGTAATCCATCCGGTCTGTAAACGGGACCACCTGTGGATACGGCAGATTCTCACAATGTTTCTCAAAACAGCGGTGGAGATATCCAATATGAGGGATGATGTCCTCAACCACCTCGCCGTCCGTCTTGATCTCCAGACGTAGCACCCCGTGGGTACTCGGGTGCTGAGGTCCCATATTGATCGTCATCAAGTCAGTCTTGATGGTATCGTCTTCCATTTCCACCAACGGAGGCATACCCGGCCGATCTACCGTCACCTCAGCCTGAGGGATCCCCTGTGTCACATCCGCCATAACTTACACCTCAACCTTGATGCCACGGTAATATTCCTGGACTTTATAATCTTTGCGTAGCGGCCAACCTTCCCAATCATCCGGGCACAAAATACGGCGCAAATCGCTGTGGCCATCAAATACGATACCGAACATATCGTATGTCTCGCGTTCATGCCAGTTGGCCACGCGCCAAACCTGCTCCACCGTAGGCACGTGCGGATCTTCGCGTTCTACTTCCACTTTCAACGTAATTTTTTGACGATGCGGCGTAGAAAACAAATGATAAACCACCGTCAAATGCTCAGGATAATCTACGCCGCTCAGACACATGAGAGATTCGAATCGCATCTCTTCATCATCCAGCAAAAACGCAGAAACCTCTGCAATGGCAGCAGGCTGCACCCGAACGAACGGATCCACGTTTTCCGTGAAATCGATCACCCGGTCTCCAAACTTCTCCTTCA
>JAQCGA010000580.1 GCA_027619145.1 bacterium
AGACAATCCGGACATTCGCAAAGAGTTGGGCGCTATGGAAACCGAGGCGGCCCAGAAAAACTGAACTCACTTCTCTGCACTAAAAATGCCGCATCTGCTTTTAACAGATGCGGCATTTTGTTTTTCAGGAAAGAAATTTACCCAAAAAAATCATAATGTCGAGAAAGCTCCAGCACCGTAATCGGGGCATCTTCCCAATCGTGAATCCAGCAAACGATGCTGTCACAGGACAGATAATCCAGCCCCTGCTCCCGAAAATCGCTGCTCCGAACTACGGCGTGTGCACGTACGGGTTTGTCCCGTGCAGACAGAACATAGTGCGGAAACTCTTCTTGCGATTTTAATACCTCAAAATCCAGCCGGTCGTATATCCGAATAAACAGTTCCCGAACATTCGTAGCATTCCGGATTCCAGGATACGTGGCCAAACGCTCCATATGGGCTTCTTGACCCAGGTGTCGTCCAATCACCTCCAGCGCCGCTTCTGGAACCGTAAGTGATCCAGGATTTTTCCTGGCCAGTTCAGCCTCAACGCGTTTCAAGGCCAGTTCGGCCACCTCTTTTGAGCCACTTACAGATTTACGAACCCGTTTGCCCTGATCGTCGTAGTAGCCAATCCACCACTTCTTGCCACGCTGGTAAATCCAGGCCATCAGCCCACTCGCTCCCCTCTATATCCGGATGTTCCAGAAACCTGTGAACTCCTACCGTCCACCAATTCCCACAAAAATTCATCCACAATCATCCACATTTCCGTCGAACAAAAATATCATAATCACTTTAAATACAATTATTTAGTTTCAATCAATCGAATCCATCAACAATATGAACTTGTGGCTATTAGCCACAATCTGGCCTCATGAATATGAAAAAAACCACATCAAAACGCAAGAGGTTTAAAAAAAAGAGGAGGCCAAAACTTCAGCCTCCTCCGTCGCCATGTACAACCCTTTTTCAGATCACCGCACCAATAACATTCGTCGGGTTGTGAGGAAATCGCCTGCGACAAGATGATTCGGGCTCCGACACCGGTTGGAATCGAAGACCTGCCAGCACCCCATCTACATCGATGACTCAATTTTTACGATTACAAGGCAAGTTTTGCTACCGCACGAACAGACACGAGCTGGCAAGGCAAGCAGTAAGGAGCGGCCTGGCGACCCGGTGGAAGGGTAACCACTTCATATGCCGTGAGGTGGTCTTCTGCCTGGTGATAGTAGATGTGACCCCAGAGGCTGAGTCTAAATTCGTCGTATCTCCCCAGTTTCCAGAGCGTATCCAACCAGTTGTAGAGGGGCCAGTCGTCCAGCCGACCCTTGTTGAAACGGGTCATTCCCAGGAACTGTCCTCCCGAGTTCAGGCGCGCCTTGATGACCCGGTTGGTGAGATCCTCCGGCAAGACACCACTGGAAAGCAGCTCTAGCCAGTACCTGTAGTTGGTGTAGGATCCGATACGGTTCTCGGTGACGAAAGCGGGCTTCTGAATCTGGCCATCGACCGGGAGATCCTCTTCGACTGTTGGCGGAAGCCACCAGTCATCAGGATCATCCGGCCACCTGTCGCGAATGGCGCGCAGGAGTTTTCCGAGGAGCTTGTCCGTAATGCCCATTGTGCGAGACCCGCCGCCGTTGGGATCGAGGTCGACCCAGTCCCGAAGGCCGCGAACGAGCCACGCGTTGTTGTGAAAGTATGTTGCGGCGTTCTGTCGACAATCATCCTCCGGAACACCTTTGACCAGTTCGACATCGCCGGATACGAGTATCTGTTCCTCCAGATAGCAGGCGATGTTCTGAATGGTCATTCTGTGCGACTTGAGCCATTCGCGGTTGCCGCTGCGGTGGACGAGGTTGCGAATGGTGTTGAAGAGTTGACCGTATTCGCTGAGTGAGGGACCCTGGAACATGATGCTGCCATCCCGTCTGATGAAACAGTTGAGCCAGTAGGTCATCAACTGTTCTGCGCGATCGATGTTTCCCCAGAGCGAGAGTGCATCGACAGCCGATATGATGACCGGAGGAAAACCATCGCACACGGCCCAGGCATATTTCCCGACTCCATATTTGGGGTGATCGCGCTGAAAAGTGAAGTCGATGTGGGCCAGGCCCACGCGTACGACACGCTCCAGCAAGGGGTGACTGAAATTCGCTTTTTTCGGGAGTGTGATGGCCTCTGCGACACAAGCTACTTCGACCGGATCGAAGGCCGGTTCGTCGCGCAGGGGATCGGCGCATTGACGAACTTTCTCGGGCAGGTCTTCAGGTGAAGCGAGAAGCTGCTCGCGAAAGGGATCGGTGAGGGAAGTTACCCATTCATCACGTGTCACGCTCAGTCTCCAAATCCAGGGTCTTCGTAGCAGGATTCACACAAATAAAGACACACAAAACCGCAAAGTGTTCGTAGCTGGTTTCATAAGAGAGGGCAATCTCCGTGCCACCTCAGCCGCGTACCAGCCTTTCGTAAACCGTTACAGCCGCGTGGAGATCCTGCACCGCCATCCCTGTCAAATAAACCATTGCCCCTGTACCGCGCAGTCCCTCCAGCCTCCCCAGCGCCGCATCACCCACCGTTTGCACACCCCCATCCACATCCTGTGCATACCGAATCTCCTGCGCACGCCCTTCAGCCTGTACTGCCAGAAAATCTCCCGATTGCTGCGCCTGCTCCAGATGATCCACCACCACCGCACGGTGGTAGAGCAACCCCACATCCAGCTGGGCTGTTCTCGAATCACCGCCGATCACTGACAGGTGTACCTCGTCAGAAATGTCTGCCTCCAAAAGAATCGGCCTGGGCGTGGGCACCGCCGTCAGGATCGCATCTACGCCATCCACACAGGCAGCAATCGAATCTACCATCCGCAATTCAGCCTTTACCCGTGGTCCAACCGCATCTCCAAACGCCGCCCGGTTTTCGGCCTTTCGGCTCGTTGCTCGAATCTCTACCGGCCCCAGCGCCTGGTCCGCACACAGGGCCAGAGCCTTGGAAATACGCCCTGTCCCCAGTACCGCCAGCGTCCGCACAGGTGCCGTCCCTAGGTACCGTACCCCGAGGGCACTCGCTGCGCCCGTACGCATATTCGTAATATATTCCGCATCCAGCACCGCAGTCCGCCCGGTTCTCAAGTCCTCCAATTCGATCACCGCGGTCCGCTCACCCAACCGGCCGGTAGCCACATCTGACCATTCTTCAATCACCTTCCGCGCACGGTAACGCCCCGTCCACTCACCCGGCAATTCCAGTCGAAAAAAACCCTCCCGCACCGTCTCCTGCCTCGATGGGTTGAGTAGCTCACCCGTACCGTACAGCCGGAACGCCTCATCGCAACTCGATAGAAAATCCGCAACGGACAGGTATTCTT